>NZ_JBRRDW010000045.1:0-41090 GCF_056759895.1 Stenotrophomonas sp. STEN038 | reverse complement strand
CTGCCGGGGGGCGGCGGCGGGCGCCCCCTCCGGGGCCGTGTGCCTGGCGCGCCGCCGGCGCGCCGCCCCGCCCGCCCCCCCCCACTACAGCCGGTCAGGCTCAGCTATATGCGTACTGCGTCTGGGCCACATGCCGCAGCCGTTGCAGGACGAAATCAGCCAGCTCATGCGGGCTGTATTTGGCCACAAAGGCATTGGCACCCACCCGTTCCACCATGGCGTTGTTGAAAACGCCCGACAACGAGGTGTGCAGCAGCACATACAGGCCGGCCAACCCTGCATGGCGGCGGATTTCCGTCGTCAGGGTGTATCCGTCCATTGCCGGCATCTCGATATCGGAGATCACCATGGCGTAGCGCTCGGCCGGGTTCTCGCCCGAGGCATGGATCTGCAACAGGTGTTCCAGTGCTTGCTTGCCGTCGGAAAGCAGGGTGGCGCTGACCCCCAACTGGTCCAGCACGCTGCGGATCTGCTGACGGGCCACGCGTGAATCATCAACCACCAGCACCTGCATCGCCGGAGCGTCGTCGGGCAATGCCATGGACGGATCGAGCACTGCTTCGCTACGCACCTGGGCGATGTCTGCGAGCACGCTTTCCACGTCGATGACCTGGATCAGTTCGCCCTGGAAACGGGTAACTGCGGTCAAATACGTCGATTCGGCGCCCAATTCCGGTGGCGGGTGGATATCTTCCACCGCGATGTTGACGATGCGCTCAACCCCGCTGACCAGAAAGCCCTGCACCGAACGGTTGAACTCGGTGACAACCAGGTAGCCCGGCGATGTGTCCGCCTCGGGTTCACGCTCAGGGTGACCAATGGCCAGGCCAAGGTCCAATACCGGCACCGAGCGGCCACGGACATCAGCTACGCCGGCGAACTGGGTCGGCAGCCCGGGAACCTGAAACAGTGCCGGGCGGCGCAGCACTTCCTGCACCTTGAATACATTCACGCCAAAAAGCTGACGGCCGCCAAGGCGGAACAGCAGCAGGGCAAGGCGGTTGTGGCCGGCCAGCCGCGTGCGCTGGTCAATTCGGTTGAGCAGGTCTTGTGACATGAGGGCTGTATCGGCGGCAGGTGGCGACAACTTGAGCGCCCGCCCGTATCCGGACTGGCACGGCACTTGCACAGCAATCCATCGAACCAATCAAGAGCCGGGTGGCCGCTGCCAATGCGCTTACTCCTACCTATATGTCTGCTGTTGCCTTCACTGGCCTGGGCCGCCGCGTTCCAACCGGTGGAGACCATCCGTGCCGCGGCATTGGCCACCTTGGCGGCCGGGGAGAGCGGGGAGGCCATCCTGGATGCGAACCTGCGCCTGCCCGCATGCACGCAACCATTGCAGGCCAGCGTTACTGCCAACACGACTGTGGAGGTCGCCTGCCCGCAGGCTGGCGGCTGGCGGCTGTTTGTCCCGGTCAAGGTCCGGCGTGAGCAGCAGGTGCTGGTTCTGGCCCGCGGCGTGGCTGCTGGAGAAACCCTTGCAGCGGCCGATATAGGCAGCGTCAAGCGCGATACGGCACGCTTGGCTGGTGCCGTGCTGCTGAAACCGGAAGCGGCCGTGGGCCGGGTTGCGCGGCGCGCATTGAGCGCAGGCAGCCTGCTGTCGGCGACCGATCTGGTCGCCCCCCGTACCGTCCGCCGCGGCGACAGCGTTGCCCTCGTATCGCGCCGGGGCGGGGTGGAGGTGCGGATGGCGGGCAAGGCGCTGGGGGATGCGGGAGAGGGCGAGCGGGTCTCGGTCGAGAACCTGTCTTCACGCCGGGTGATGCAGGGCATTGCCACCCCTGCCGGCGACGTGCTGGTCAGCCGATAAATTGCTAAAGAATCCCCCGGCGTTGCCGTTATCGTTTTTGAACCGAATCAGGACTCCATCACATGAGCCAGAAAATCGACGGTGGTATTCCGGCCGCAGCGCAGTTGCGCAGCGTAGCCATCAACACCAAGGTGGCCGCCGCAGGCGATGCCAAGCCCAAGCCCGTTGAGGCTGCTGACAGCGTGCGCCTGACCGGCGAGGCTACCCAGCTGCAGGCCGTGCAGCGCGAGCTGAGCGCCGCCCCCGCCATCGACCAGGCCCGCGTGCAGGCCGTGCGCGAGGCGCTGGAGAACGGCAGCTACAAGATCAATCCCGACGCCATTGCCACGCGCATGCTGGGTCTGGACCAGCAGTTGCAGGGATGAACCTGTCCATGGGCGACCCGCTGCAGCGCCTGAGCGAAGCGCTTGACCGCGAACAGCGCGCCTTGGCCGAGCATGACGTGCCGGCCCTGGTTGCCGCCACGGGCAACAAACTGGAAGCCCTGCGCGAGCTGGAGCGGCAGCCCCCACTGCACGAAGCTGAAAAGCTCAAGGAGCTGGCAGAGCGCAACCACGCCAACGGCATGTTGCTGGCGCGCCGCCGCCGCGAGGTCAACTGGGCGCTGCGGCAGCTTGGCCGTAGCGAGAGCGCGCCTTCTTACGATGCCAAGGGCCAGGCCCAGACCGTACATGCGCGACGACCGTTGGCCGTAGCCTGATCGCTGGCAAACGCGGCGCCCGCGCCGCGATCGAATTCGCACATCCAGCTATAGTGGCGGCCTGTTCCTGAGCTTGTACCGGCCGCCGTGACCCAGATCGATAGCAGCACCCTCATGCCAATCCCCTCGGCGGCCACATTGCGAGCCCTCGGCGAGCGCGTCCAGCACGGGATGCTAGTGTTCAGCGGCAAATTTGAAGTCAGTATCGCCAACGGTCTGGTGCGCGAATTGTTTGGCGTGGATGGCCCTGGCAGTGTCGATCTTGGTCGCCAGCTTGAGGCCTTGTTGCCCCCGTTCGCGCTGTCGCAGGCCCGTGCTTCAGGTAGCTGGGTCGGCAGCCTCCCGGTTGGCGAGCGGGTCATCACCCTGCATCTGCACCATCACAGTGATGAGGCCGGCGAAGCGTTTCTGGCTCTGTTCCAGCATATCGATGGCCCGGAAGACTACGAGCGCGAGCTGCAGCAGCGCCATGCCGAGCTGCGCCAGGCCTATCTACGCTTGAACGGCACCCAGGAAAAGCTGCTGCAGTCGGAGAAGATGGCCTCCATTGGCCAACTTGCCGCCGGCGTCGCCCACGAAATCAACAATCCGATCGGCTACGTCCACTCCAACCTGGGCAGCCTGCAGGAGTATCTGCGCAGCCTGTTTACGGTGATCGAGGCGTATGAGCGTGCGTTGCGCGCGCCCGATCCGAAGGCCTTGATCCCGGAGATCGATGATATCCGCGACCGCCTGGATATCGATTTCATCAGTCGCGACCTGCCGCAGCTGATGGCCGAGTCGCGCGAAGGCATCGAGCGGGTGACCCGCATCGTGCGTGATCTCAAGGATTTCTCGTATTCCGGCCGCGACGAGTCGTGGAAGCTGGTTGACCTGCATGCCGGCCTCGAATCGACCATCAACATCATCTGGAACGAGCTCAAGTACAAGGTCACGCTGGAACGCCGCTACGGCGAACTGCCGATGATCGAATGCCTGCCATCGGAGCTCAACCAGGTCTATATGAACCTGCTGCTCAACGCCGGCCATGCGATCGCCGATCGCGGCAACATCGTGGTCAGCACCGGTGTCAACGGCGATGAAGTCTGGGTTGAGTTCAAGGACGACGGCGCGGGCATCTCGCCGGAACTGCGTCAGCGCATCTTCGACCCGTTCTTCACCACCAAGCCGGTCGGCAGCGGTACCGGGCTGGGCTTGTCAATCTCCTACGGCATCATCAACAAGCACCACGGCCGCATCGACCTGGACAGCACGGTGGGTGAGGGCTCGTGCTTCCGCATCGTGCTGCCGATCCGTCAGCCGAAGTAAGCGGCTGCCAGACTGCCGAATTGCGGGAGTGCAGGATCGTGGGAGCGGCGTAAGCCGCGAAGCTGGTGAAGTGTCAGTCCTCGCAGTACCTGCGAGTGTAGATCTCCCGCAGGTGGCCCGTCATCGACGCATCGTGCAATTGCATTGCATGGATAGCGGTTTAGCCATTGGTGGCTTCGCGGCTTGCGCCGCTCCCACAAAAGCTGAAACGGTCCGGCCGTTGCTTACGAAGCGCCAACACCCTGCTTCTCATCATGGGTGCGGAAGGCCTGGCGGATATGCTCGCGCAGCTCGTCGTCGTTCCATGGCTTGGTCAGGAAACGGTAGATCGCTCCGCGGTTGATCGCGTCGGTGACGGTGTTCAGATCGGTGTAGCCCGACAAGACGAGGCGGATCGTGTCCGGGTACAACATCTTCACCCGCCCAAGGAACTCGGTGCCGCTCATGTCGCTCATGCGCTGATCGGACAGGATCACCTGCACGTCATTGATCGCCAGCAGATCGAAGGCGTCACGTACATTGCCGGCGGCAAGGATCCGGTAGCCATCGCGGCGGAACAGGCGCACCAGCGAGCGCAGCACGTTTTCTTCGTCGTCCAGCAGCAACAGCGTGCGGTCAGGGCGGGTTTCGGCGAATGCTTCCGGCCGCAGGTAGCGGCGCCGCAGGGTCATGCCGGCGGCGTCGGCCGACATCGGCTCGCCAAACAGGTAGCCCTGGAACACATCGCAGTCATTGCGCCGCAGGAAGCCAAGCTGGGCCTGCGACTCCACGCCGTTGGCGATCACCGTCATGCCCAACTGGTGGCCCATGGCGATGATGGCGCGGCTGATTGCGGCCTCACGGTTCGCTGCAGGTGCGCTCTTGATGAAGCTGCGGTCGATCTTGAGCTTGTCCACCGGATAGCGGACCAGTGCGCTCAGGCTGGAGTCACCGGTGCCGAAGTTGTCCAGGCACAGGCTGATGCCTTCGTTGCGCAGGTTGGCCAGGGTCTCGTGGACGAAGTTGACGTTGTTGGTCAGTGCGCTCTCGTTGATTTCCAGGGTCAACATGCGTGCCGGCACGCCGATGGACTGCAGCATCGCCATCACCTCGGTGAAGAAGTTCGGGCGCAGCAGCTGCAGGGTCGATACATTGACCGCTACATTGAAGTCTTCGAAACCCTGATCGCGCCAGACCTTGGCCTGACGCAGGGTGGTTTCCAGTACCCATGCGCCGATCTGCACGATGATGCCCAGCCGCTCGGCGGTACGCATGAAGCGTTCGGGTACCAGCATGCCCAGGGTAGGGGACTGCCAGCGCAGCAGCGCCTCCATGCCCATGACATGACCATCGCGGGCGCTGACCAGCGGCTGGTAACGCAGGCGCAGTTCACCGTTGTCGATGGCGTCCACCAGTTGCCGCGAGATGATGCTCTCACTGTGCGCACTGCTGGGCTTGTGAAGCACGTGCACGTGAACCGCGTTGCCGCCTTCGCGACCGGCCTGGTGCAGGGCATCTTCGGCCAGATCCAGCACGCCGGTCGCGGTATTGGAATGCTCGGGGCAGAGGCCAACCCCGATCTTGGCGGTCAGGAACAGGGTGTAGGGCAGTACCGACAATGGCAGTTCGATCTGCTGGCGCACCAGCTCGGCGAAGGCCTCCGGTGCCGGTGTCTGACTGCTGCGAGGTACCGCGATCAGGAATTCGTCGCTGCCGTGTCGCCACAGCTTGCCGCGGTCACCCAGAAAGCCGCGTAAACGCTCGGCGATCAGGACCAAGGCCTGATCACCTACTTCGGCACTCATGTTCTCGTTGACCGAGGCAAAGTGGTCGATGTCCAGGTGCAGCAACATCAATGAGGTGCCGGTGCGGTTGGCGGCATCCACCATGATGGCCAGTTCCGGGTTGCCAGCGCCCAGCCGGGCAGGGCGCGCGTCATTGCGATCACCGAGCGAAGAGGGGCTTGCATTCCACATGGGGCGGGGTCCTTGGGGAGTCACAATGCGTCCATTGCGTAGGGTAAACGCAGATCAATACGGGTGCCGGCGCCCGGCGCGGTCTCGATGTGCAGGCTGCCGCCGGCACTCTGGGCGCGCTCGCGCATCACGATCATGCCAAGGCCGCGTGGTCCGGCGGGGTCAAAGCCTTCGCCATCGTCCACCACCTGCAGGTGCAGGTCGCCATTGTTGCTGTTGCGCAGCGATAGCGACACCTGGCTGGCGCTGGCGTGGCGCAACGCATTGGTCAGGCTTTCCTGGGCGATACGGAAACAGGCCTGCTCGACCTCGTTGCTGGGACGGCGCGGCAGCGCGTCCACATCCAGCAGCAGCTCAACGTCGGTGGAGCGGAACAGCAGGCCGGCCTGCCAGCGCAGCGCAGCCTCCAGACCCAGCGCATCGAGTTGCGGTGGTCGCAACAGCATCGACAGATTGCGTAGCTTGATCACCGTGCTGTCAGCCAGCTCGATGATCTGGTCGATATCATCCTGACGGCGTGGCTTGTTTTCTTCATCGCGGGCGGCGCAGGCGGCCAGCTTCATCGCGGTGATGGCCTGGCCTATGTCGTCATGCAGATCACGTGAGATCGAGCGGCGCTCATCCTCCTGCAATGAGAACAAGCGGCCTGCCATGGCCTGCAGCTCAGCGTTGCTGGTGGCCAGGGCAACTTTGCCATGCTCCAGCTCACTCAAGTCGCGGATGACAAAAAGCTGGCAGCCCCTGTCGCCATGCTGGAGCTGTTGGGTGATCACCATGGCGTGGAAAGGCTCGCCGCCCATCCGTGACAGCTGCACCGGGAGTTCGCGCTTGCTTGAACGCGGGCCGTGGCCGCCCAGGCCTGCCAACAACTGGATGGTGGCATCGCTGCGGCCGCCGCCAAAGCCCAGAATGCTGCTTGCGGCTGGATTGGCATAGAGAACGGTATCGCCATCAGCGATCACTACGCCGTCGGGCAGCAGCGCCGCCAACTGTCCGAACTCGGCAGGCAGCTGAGGCGGCAAGCGCGCAGCGGGCTTCCATGACCAGAGTTGGCGCCAGAGCAGGACGAGCGTTGCACAAACCGTCACAGCGATCGCCGTCACACTTTGGGTCCGCCAGCTGGATGAATTCGTATCCGTTGCCAGCAACACCGCCACGCCAGCCGTCAAAAAAACGGCCACACCAAGCAACCAAAGCATGCTTGCGCGCCGCCGCAGGAGTGCGAAGGGCACGGGTTGAGCGGAAGAGGCCGGATCGGCTTGCATGGTGAGCGGGGGGTCTGGACAAGCGTCGGCCCAGTTTAACGGCTTGTGCACAGAGCGCACGACGAAGTGCTCAATTCTGCCGAGTTGGTGCCGTTATCGAATGGGTACCCGGTTTGTCGGGCGTGGAGATAGATCGCGTGGATCGCGGCGTCATAGCTAGCCTGCTTCGTCATCCGTTGAACGCGGCCGTCGTGCTGTTGGACACGGACGGGCAACCATTGGCCGCCAATGGCATGGCCAGGGAGCTGGGCCTGCCCGAACGCCTGTCACGTTATTGCGCGCAACTTGCTGGTATCCGGCAGCGGCTTGACCGGCACGAGGCGGTGGCCTGCCCGCTGCCCGGCGCTGGCGAGCGGCTGGACGGCTGGCTCAGTGTGGTCCAGTCACCCTCGGCGGCGCCATTGGGGTATTTGTACTCCCTGGCCAGCGATACCGAGGCGCGCAATGCCTGTTGGGCGATGGCGATGGAATCGGCAGGCCACAGTCTGTGGGACTGGGATATCGTCAGCGATGCGGTTACCCGCGCCAGCCCGGCGCATGGCCCCAACGCGGTGCAGCCTGGCATAGGACTGCTCGATGAAGTACATCCGGACGATCAGTTGCAGCTGCGTCAGGCCATTGCCGCGCACCTGCATGACCCGCAGGTGCCCTTTGCCTGCCAGTTTCGCTTGCGCCAGGCTGACGGCAGCTGGCATTGGGTGTTGGATCGCGGCCAGGTAGTCACCCGCGCCGGTGACGGTCAGCCGTTGCGGATGGTTGGTACGTATACCGATATCCAGCAGCAGAAATCACTGGAGGATGAGCTGCGTTCGCAGCAGGCCTTGTTGCGGCGCGCACAGCGCGTGGCCGGCATGGGCAGCTGGGTCTGGGAGCCGCAGCGCAAGCGCGTGCAATGGTCCGAGGAGTTCGCAGCCGCCATTGGCTGGAGCGATGCCGCATTACCGACCGGGCGACAGTGGTTGCGCAATCTGGCTAGCGACGCCCGTACGCATCTGTTCTGCAGTTGGCGGCGTCTGCTGGACGAGGCCAAGGGCGGCAGTTTCGACATCACCTGGGGCCGCGATCCGGTGACCCAGCAGCAGCTGCGCATCTGGGTGGAGCTTGACTACGATACCGCCGGCGGTCTGCATAGGGTGCTGGGTCAGGTGCAGAACATCAGCAATCAGCGCCGTACCGATGCCTTGATCCGTTGGCGCACCGAATTACTGAACCGGGTGTCCGCATTGGGCCGTATTGGCGGTTGCGAGATCGAGGTCAGTACCCGAGCGATGCAGTGGACCGAGGAGTGCTACCGCATCCACGGCCTGCGCAAGGCGCCGGTGACCCTGGACCAGGCGCTGGACCTGTACATCCCGGACTCGCGCGACAACTTTGAGTCGGCGTTGCTGCGCATCGCCGAAGGCGGGCTGCCAGAACAGCTTGATCTGTGCTTCTATCGCCCGTCCGGGCAGCGGGTGTGGGTGCAGGTGCTGATCGAGCTGGATCAGCGTGATGGCCTGCCCGAGCGCTTCGTGGTGCTGTTCCGCGATATCACCCGCGAACGCGAGGCCGATGAGCGGCTGGAGCTTCTGGCCCACTATGACCTGCTGACCGGCTTGCCCAATCGCATGCTGCTGCGTGAGCAAGGTTCGGAAGCGATCATCGAGGCACGCGAACGCGGTGCCATCCTGGCGATGTTGTTCATCGACCTGGATGGCTTCAAAAGCATCAACGACACCTTTGGTCACGCCACCGGCGACATGTTGCTGAAGGCAGCGGCTGCGCGCCTGCACCAGAACCTGCGCAATGCCGATCTGTTTGCCCGCTTCAACGGTGATGAGTTCATCGTGATCCTGCGCAACCTGGTGGAACAGGAAGACGCCGGGCATGTGGCGCGCAAGTTGATTGCCTCGTTGGCCGAGCCGCTCTACCGCGAGGATGTCACCTTGAAGGTTGGCGCCAGCGTGGGTATCGCGCTGCTGGACGAGGGGCGTAACGACTTCGACAGCCTGCTGCGTGCCGCCGATGCGGCGATGCACGCGGCCAAGGAAGCCGGTCGCAATACCTACCAGTATTACAGCCAGGATGCGCTGGCACGCACCCAGCGCCGGGTCGAGATCGAGCATGCGCTGCATGGCGCGGTCGAGCGCGACGAATTCAGTCTGGTCTACCAGCCGCTGGTGCATGCCAACGGCGATGCGATACCCTCCATCGAGGCGCTGCTGCGCTGGAACAGCGGCAGGATTGGTTCATGCAGCCCTGCCGAGTTCATTCCGATCGCCGAGAAATGCGGCGAGATCATCCATATCGGCGACTGGGTGCTGCAGGAAGTCTGCCGGCAGGCCGTGGTCTGGCAGCAGGCTGGGTTGAAGTTCGAGCGCATCGCGGTCAACGTGTCGGCCTTGCAGCTGCGTGATCGCGGCTTTGCCGAACGCGTTGTCAGCATCTGCCAGCAGTACGGCTGGCCGCCACAGCGGCTGGAGCTGGAACTGACCGAGTCGGCACTGATCCGCGACACCGATGCACTGCGCCAGTGCTTTGATGTGTTTGAACAGCACGGCATTCCACTTGCGGTGGATGACTTTGGTACCGGCTTCTCCAACCTGCATTATCTGAACCGTTTCCCGGTGCAGCGGCTGAAGATCGACCGCAGCTTCGTGCAGGGCATGTTGCACGATGTCGGCACCGCCGAGGTTACCCAGGCCATCGTGCATCTTGGCCACGCACTGGGCATGCTGGTGGTGGCCGAAGGCGTGGAAACGCCTGCCGAAGCAACGATGCTGATCCAGCAGGGCTGCGACGAGCTGCAGGGCTATCTGTTCTCGCGGCCACTGCGACCGCGCGAGATGGTGCAGTGGCTGCGCAGTGGCCCGGGCGAGGTGCTAGAACTGCCGAGCGTGGGCTCGATCACGACGATCAGCGCGACCCACTGATCGTCGGCAACGGAAGCAACCAAGCCTGGCTGCGTGATCCGCAGCCGGGCTTTTTCTTTGTCTGTAGGAACGGCGTGAGCCGCGAAGCTGGGGTTACATACAGGCGTTCATCTGATGCTGTCTTTGCTTCGCGGCTTACGCCGCTCCTACAAAAGAAGCGGAGTGCGCGCAGGCCAAGGCCACCATGCTGTTTGTCTGTGGGAGCGGCGTCAGCCGCGAAGCTGGTGTTGCTTGCAGGCCGCGAGCGGGTGCTGTTCTTGCTTCGCGGCTCACGCCGCTTCCACAAAGAGGACCGCGGTGCGCGCAGATGTGTAGCCCGGCCAAGTGCAGCTTGAGGGTAGCTATCAGGGAACAGACAGGTCCCAGTCGATGCAGCTTGTCAGCCAATCGGTGTCTTCTTCTGCGTGGCCGGGAGGGTTGGCCTGGGCACGCAGTGCACGCAGCTCCAGCAGCTCCTGCTGTGCACGCTGCTCAAGCAGCGCGAGCTGTTCGCGTCGGCTCAACGAGATGCCGTTGGCGGCTGTAGAAAGGGGCATGGCGTCATCAGCCTGCGGTGCTGGCTCGGCGTTGCAGTTGGCGGTGGAGCGGGGTGTCAGCATATATCAGCGCGGTTGCAGCCACAGCAAAGCCCCGGCCAAGGGCCGGGGCTCGGATGCAGAAGGGGGCGGGGTGAAATCAGAACAACTCCACCGTGCCTGCGCCCATGCTCTGCTGGGACACCGGCTTGTGCGGCGGACGCTCCCATTCCACGCGCATTTCGCGCAGGCGGCTGCCGGTGCGCTGCAACGCGCTGACCATTTCGCCATCGAACACGCCGCCGTTGCGGTGCAGCAGTTCCTGCAGCGCGACGGCTTCGCGGTTGATCGCACCAAGACGGTCAAGATGGGTATGCACGCCGCCCAGGGCCTGGGTGGCGATGTCTTCGAATTGCAGGGCACGCACGGCTTCGGCGACGCTGCCGTCGATGGCGCGGCCACATTCGGAGATTTCACGCATGCCGTCACCCAGCGAAGCATTGATGGCAGCCACGCTGTCCAGCATCGAAGCGGCCTCATGGCGCGCTTCGCGCGACCGGTCCATATCGCGCGAGGCCATGTGGGTGACGGTTTCACGCACCTTGGCGATGGCGTCCTTGGAGCTGTGGGCCAGCTTGCGGATCTGCTCGTTGAAGGTGGTGGAGCGCTCGGACAGATTGCGCACCTCGTCAGCCACGACTGCGAAGCCACGACCGGCTTCGCCGGCACGCGCTGCTTCAATGGCGGCGTTCAAGGCCAGCAGATTGGTCTGGTCGGCAATCGACTTGACGTCTTCGAGCAGGGCGAAAATGCCATCCAGGTGCTGCGCCATCTGGTCGATGTGCTGCACGGTGTTGCTGCTCTGGCCGCTGACCTGCTCCAGTGCTTCCACCAGCTGTTCCATCTGATGGCTGGCGTTCTGGGCGAAGCGGGCCACGTCGACACCGCCATTGCCACCGCCACCTTCGTCGCCGGCGCGGTCAACGATGCGGGCCAGTGCCTGGCTCTGCTGGCGCGACTTGCGGCTCATCGCATCAAAGCTGCCACCGAGGCCGCCGACCGCTTGCCGGATCAGCTCACGGGCGCGCTCGATCTCGCTGCGCGAGCCGTCGATTTCGTTGCTGACAAAGCTGCGCAGCTCGTTGAGCAGCTGGTCCTGCTCTTTGAGTACCTTGGCGTGCTCGGGCGAGCGCTGGCTTTGCGAATGCACGCTCCACCAGGCAAACACCAGCCAGCTCAGCACCATGGTGGTCAGGATCGCCCACAGGGCCGCGGAGGGCCAGGACAGGGCGGCAGCGACCACAACCAGAAGGGTGAGGACAAGCGGGGCTGCCAAACGGATTGCAATACGTGAATACATGGACGTTCTCGGGAGAGTCACGAATGCAGTATCGGCAGTGGGCAGGGTGTCTTTAGCCCACTGCAGTGAATCCCGGGAGGTTTTGCGATGCAGGCCCGCAACCACTGCGATTGGGGGCCTTGGAAATCAGCGCAGACGACGTTCGATGGCTTCGAGCATGGCCTTGCGCGAGAACAGGAAATCCCAGTAAGCGCCGCCCAGCTGGCGCCACAGTACCGCTGACCGTACCGCAGCCAGCAGCAGCGCACGGATCTCCGATACCACCATCGCCTGGCCCAGGTAGTGCGGGTTGCCCTGCACCATGATCTTCGGCTTGAGCTGGCTGATGGTGTCCGCATACAGCGCGCCCATCGCGCTCAATACGTCCGGATGGCAGCTGTCGCCGCGCTCCCGGGCGATGCCGGCGGCGCGTTCGATGCCGGCTTCCACCTTGTCGACCGTGGCGCCTTCACGCACGAAGCGACGCTCCAGCTGCATCACCGACAGGGCGAGCCGCGGCAGCAGGTCGTCCTTGCCCTGGTTGCGGAAGTAATCGCGCAACAGGCGCAGGCCGGGCTCGACCTGGGTGGCACTGCCATACACGGCAGCGGGCGAGCTGGCGTCAATACGCAGCACGCTGTCCATTGCGGTGCGCACCACGGCGCTTTCCGAATGGCCGGTTTCTGCGATGCGGCGCACCTGCTGCAAGGCCTGGGCAATGCCAGCCAAGGCGAGTACGCGGTCATCGATGGAAAAGGTCATGGTCATCTCTCAAGGGGAAACAGGGGCAGCCAAACGGCGCTCCAGGGGTGCATCGGTGGCGGCAATCACTGCGCCGCCCAGGCATTCCATGCCGTCGTACAGCACCAGCGATTGGCCGGGAGTGACGGCGCGTTGCGGCCGTGCGAAATGCACATCCAGCGTACCGTCATCACGCACCTTCACGGTGCAGGCTTCGTCCGGTTGCCGGTAGCGGGTCTGCGCGGTGCATTCGAATTCACGGGCGGGTGGGGTGCCGGCAATCCAATGCATGGTTTCGCTGCGCAGCCAGTTGGACTGCAGCCAAGGGCTGTCATGGCCCTGGTCGACGTACAGGATGTTGCGGGCCACGTCCTTGCCGACCACGAACCAGGGGGCTGCTGGGCGCCCACGCACGCCGCCGATGTTCAGGCCTTCGCGCTGGCCCAAGGTGAAATAGAACACGCCGGGGTGACGGGCGATTACCTGGCCATCGGGGTCCTGGATCTCACCTTCGCGGGCCGGCAGGTACTGGCCCAGGAACTCGCGGAAATCGCGTTCACCGATGAAGCAGATACCGGTCGAGTCTTTCTTGGCATGGGTGGGCAGGCCAGCATCGCGGGCGATGCGGCGCAGCTCGCTCTTTTCCATGTGCCCGATCGGGAACAGGGTGGCCGCCAGCTGGGTCTGGCCCAGCTGGTGCAGGAAGTAGCTCTGGTCCTTGCCGCGGTCGGCACCGCGCAGCAGGCGCCAGCGGCCGCCGGCGTGGTCGACCTGGGCATAGTGGCCGGTGGCGATGCGCTCGGCACCCAGCTCGCGTGCGGCGTCCAGGAAGTGCTTGAACTTGACCTCGCGGTTGCACAGCACGTCCGGGTTGGGTGTGCGGCCGGCCGCATATTCGGCCAGGAAGTGCTCGAACACGCCCTGCCAGTACTCGCTTGAGAAATCGCGGAAGTGGAAGGGAATGTCGAGCCGACCGCAGACCGCCACCGCGTCGCGACGATCATCTTCGGCACGGCAGTGTCCACTGCCATCGTCGGCCCAGTTCTGCATGAACAGACCGGCGACATCCAGGCCTTGCTGGACCAGGGTGAGTGCGGCCACCGACGAATCCACGCCGCCGGAAACGCCCACCACGATGTTGGGATTGCTCACGGTGCCACCTGTCGCACGATCGAAAGCGGGTAACGCTGCCCCGCCAGCCAGTCGGAGATCGTATGCCAGACCAGCGGGCTGCGCAGTCGCGCCATATCGGCCTGCAGGGCAACCGGGCTCATCCACAAGGCCTGCACGATGCCGGTGTCCAGCGGCTGCTGCGGGTGATGCTGCAGCGGCTCGGCGGCGAAGGCGAAACGCAGGAACGGGGTGCCGTCGGCAGCCGTCCATTGATAACTGCCGATGAAACCGGTCAGGTGCACGTCCCAGCCGGTTTCCTCGCGGGTTTCACGCACGGCCGCCTCGAGCAGGCTTTCGCCTGGCTCGAGATGCCCGGCTGGCTGGTTCAATACCCGCCGGCCGTTCTTTTCTTCCTCTACCAGCAGCAGTTGCCCTGCACGGGAGACCACGGTGGCCACGGTCACATGTGGCGCCCATCGCTGGGACTGCAATGCATTCACGCTCAGTACTCGTCCTTGGACGTCATTTCCAGTTCGATCGCATCGGCGCTCTTGGCGGCCGCGTCGATGGCATCGGAGATCACCTCCGAGCTGGCATCGGCGTCAACCTTGACCACGAACATGGCCACGTCACCCTGCTTGACCCAGCCGCCCAGCTTGGAGTCGTTGGAGTCTTCCAGCAGACGGTTGGCGACCAGGGCCGGGAACTGCGGACCCTCGGACTTGTAGCCCGGCGACCAGATTTCACGGACGTGATGGCTGCCATAGGTTTCGACATTGGAGCGCACGAACACCAGCTGGGTACGGTCATCGTCCATTTCAAAGACCAGCTGGTAGTCGCCATCGCTGTCCACTTCGTACTTGTACTTGAGCGTATCAAGCAGGCGGCCGACCGCACGGTCCGGTTCACCGGCGAACGCGGTTCCGGCGGCAGCGGCAGCCAAGGTCAGCAAGGCGATGCTGAGTACAGATTTCTTCATGTTTTCCCCAAGGAATGGATGGTTAGCCTGCAAATTGTGCGGGGGCAAGGGGGTAGACGTCCAATGGTCAAAAGACAGCCACCTGGAACCGCTATAATCGGCGGATGTCCCAGAAGACCCAACACGACAGCGAACACGGCCTGCTGGTAGCCCCCGGCAAGCCCGAGGTTGCGCCCCCTCCGCAGTACCAGGTGATGCTGCTGAACGACGATTACACCCCGATGGACTTCGTGGTGACCGTCCTGCAGAGCTTCTTTTCCATGGACATGGACAAGGCCACCCAGGTGATGCTGCACGTCCATACCCGCGGCCGCGGCATCTGCGGTGTGTATACCCGCGAAGTCGCAGAGACCAAGGTTGCCCAGGTCAACGAGTTTTCGCGCATGAATCAGCACCCGCTGATGTGCACGATGGAGCGGGCCTGACCGGGCCTTGGGCGTTGACCCTGCGCCCTGCCTTTTTCCAATGCGGCATGGTTATCAGCATCGGTGCCGTCGCGGCCGCTGGCCTGCTGTAGAACTGCAGATGCGCCCGGGTGCGGGAGCTTGAGCTGGCGGAACGATGCGTTTCGCACGAGGCATGCAATCCCGATCCAAGCCCCTGTTCCCGCGTCGAAAATGAATGCAGGATTCACGGATGCGGGCGATTTGCCATGCCTGCTGGCCCGGCGTCTACATCTTCGTCATTACGGTGCTGGAAAAATCGTCGTCAGGCCGCATATTGTCTCCAACCGCAACCGGAGTGCCTTATGTTCAGTAAAGACCTCGAGCAGGATATTGGTCAGTGCTACAAGCGCGCCCGAGAAGCCCGTCATGAGTACATGACGGTTGAACATCTACTGTTGGCGTTGTTGGAGAACGCTTCGGCGCAGGCCGTACTCAAGGCCTGTGGTGCAGACCTGGAGCGCCTGGGCCGCGAGCTGGAGAAGGCGATCAATGCCTCGGTCTCGTTGTTGGCCGAGGACGACGGCCGCGACACCCAGCCCACCCTGGGCTTCCAGCGGGTACTGCAGCGTGCCGTGTACCACGTACAGTCCTCCGGCAAGAAGGAGGTCACCGGTGCCAATGTGCTGGTCGCTATCTTCGGCGAAAAAGAGTCGCATGCGGTCTATTACCTCAACCAGCAGGACGTGACCCGGTTGGATGTGGTCAATTACCTGTCCCACGGCGTGGGCAAGAGTGGCGATGACCCGGAGATGTCTTCCCCGCTTGAGGGCGAGGGCAGGGCCGAAGGCGGCGATGGTGAAGGCAAGGGCGATTCCCTGGCCGAGTTCGCCAGCAATCTCAACGAGCAGGCCAAGGCCGGGCGGATCGATCCGCTGGTTGGGCGTCGCGATGAGATCGAGCGCACCATCCAGGTACTGTGCCGCCGCCGTAAGAACAACCCGCTGTACGTGGGTGAGGCCGGTGTCGGCAAGACCGCCATCGCCGAAGGCCTGGCCAAACGCATCGTCGATGGCGAAGTGCCGGATGTGCTCGCCGATGCCGTGATTTACTCGTTGGATCTGGGCGCACTGGTGGCTGGCACCAAATACCGTGGCGACTTCGAGAAGCGCCTGAAGGGCGTGATCACCGCGCTGAAGAAGATTCCCAACTCGGTGCTGTTCATCGACGAGATCCACACCATCATCGGTGCCGGCTCGGCGTCGGGCGGCACCATGGATGCCTCCAACCTGATCAAGCCGGCCCTTGCTTCAGGTGAACTGCGCTGCATCGGGTCGACCACGTTCCAGGAATACCGTGGCATCTTCGAGAAGGATCGCGCCCTGGCGCGGCGCTTCCAGAAGATCGACATCGTCGAGCCGACCATCGGCGAGACCTTCGAGATCCTCAAGGGCCTGCGGCCGAAATACGAGGCACACCACAGCGTGACCTATGCCGACGATGCCTTGCAGGCGGCGGTGGACCTGTCGGTCAAGCACATTGCGGATCGCCTGTTGCCGGACAAGGCCATCGACGTGATCGACGAGGCCGGTGCACGCCAGCGCCTGTTGCCGGAGGGGCAGCGCAAGGAGCGTATCGATATCGAGGAAATCGAAGCCATCGTCGCCAAGATGGCGCGGATCCCGGCCAAGCAGGTCACCGCCACTGACAAGGACGTGCTGCAGCATCTGGAGCGCAATCTGAAGATGGTGATCTTCGGCCAGGACCAGGGTATCGAGTCGCTGGCTTCGGCGATCAAGCTGTCGCGTTCCGGGCTGGCAAGCCCCGACAAGCCGATCGGCAACTTCCTGTTCGCCGGCCCCACTGGCGTCGGCAAGACCGAGGTAACCCGTCAGCTGGCATTGCAGCTGGGTATCGAACTTGTGCGCTTTGATATGTCCGAGTACATGGAGCCGCATTCGGTCAGCCGCCTGATCGGTGCGCCTCCGGGCTATGTCGGCTTTGACCAGGGCGGCCTGCTGACCGAAAAAATCGTCAAGACGCCGCACTGCGTGCTGCTGCTGGACGAGGTGGAGAAGGCGCATCCGGACATCTTCAACATCCTGTTGCAGGTCATGGACCGCGGCGTGCTCACCGACACCAACGGCCGTGAAGCCAACTTCAAGAACGTGATCCTGGTGATGACCACCAATGCCGGTGCCACCCAGGCAGCCCGCCGCTCGATCGGTTTCACCAAGCAGAACCATGCCACCGATGCGATGGAGGTGATCCGCAAGAGCTTCACCCCGGAGTTCCGCAACCGTCTGGATGCGGTGGTGCAGTTCCAGCCGCTGGGCTTCGAGCATATCCTGCGGGTGGTGGACAAGTTCCTGATCGAGCTGGAAATGCTGCTTCAGGACAAGCACGTTTCCTTGTCGGCCACCCCGGCCGCCCGCGAGTGGCTGGCCCACCACGGCTTCGACGCCGACATGGGCGCGCGCCCGATGTACCGGGTGATCCAGGACAAGGTGAAGCGCCCGCTGGCCGACGAGCTGCTGTTCGGCAAACTGTTGCATGGTGGCAAGGTCAGCATCGATGTCCGCGACGGCGAGCTGTTCGTGGAAACCGAGTCCGAGCCGGAGCATCTGTTGCCGGCGACGGTGTAATCCTGCCCTTGTGGGAGCGGCGTAAGCCGCGACGCCAGGATTGTTTCGGCACAAGCAAAACCCCGCATCCAGCGATGCGGGTTTTTTTGTCTTTGCGCTGCGCGCTGCACCTGTAGTGCTGAGCCATGCTCGGCATGGGGCATTACCGGGAGCGCTCCTGCCGAGCATGGCTCGGCACTACGGGGGGGAGCGGCATTGCTGGTAACGCCTCTGCCGAGCATGGCTCGGCACTACAGGGGGTTTTGGCCACGCGAAAAAGCCAGCGCGAAGGCTGGCTTTCTGCTAACGCTCGACTTACCGCATTACTTCATGCGGTAGGTGATACGGCCCTTGGTCAGGTCGTACGGCGTCATCTCAACCTTGACGCGGTCACCGGTCAGGATGCGGATGTAGTTCTTGCGCATGCGGCCGGAGATGTGGGCGATGATTTCATGCCCATTTTCCAAGCGAACACGGAACGTGGTGTTCGGCAACGTCTCGCTGACGGTGCCTTCGAACTCAATGGAGTCGTCTTTCGACATGTAGTCCTGTGCGGTTCTGCGGACGGCCAATGGGCCTAAGGGCGGGCATTTTACGCTGTCGCGGGCCGGGATGCAAAGTTTGCGTTAAGTGGCTGTATTCAGGCCAATGCGGAGGCCGCCAGCTCGCCGAACCTGCGCGTCCAGCTGCCAGCTTCCGCCGGCCGCTGCACTAGTTCGCGTGCGGTTTCGAGGAACGCTGCACGGGGCAGGTGCTCGGCGCCCATCCGCAACAGGTGCGGGTTTTCCACCTGCGCATCCATCAGCGGCCAACCCCATTCGACCAAGGTGGCAGCCAGGGCTGCGAGCGCAACTTTCGAGCCGCCGCTGCGGGCGCTGAACATGCTTTCGCCGAAAAACATTTCGCCGATTGCCACACCGTAGATCCCACCAACCAGTGCCTCGCCTTCAAACACTTCCACCGAGTGTGCGTAGCCGAGCTTGTGCAGCTCCACGTAGGCAGCATGCATCTCGTCAGTGATCCAGGTGCCCTCCTGGCCGGGCCGTGGTGCCGCCGCGCAGGCCTGCATGACCTCGGCGAACGCAGTATCGGCGCGGACCTTCCAGGCACTGTTGCGCAACCCACGACGGAAACGCGAGGACAGGTGGACCCGGTCGGTGCGGAACACCATGCGCGGGTCCGGCGACCACCACAGCAGCGGCTGGCCCTCGGAGAACCACGGGAAGATGCCGCCGGAATAAGCGTTCAGCAGGCGCACCGGGCTCAGGTCGCCGCCAACGGCAAGCAGGCCGTCGGGGTCCCGCAAGGCCAGCTCGGCAGGCGGGAACGGCGCATCGCTGGCGGTGTCCAGCAGGAACGGGCCTTTGTTGCTCATTGCGGTGAATCTTCCTGCTTGAAAGGCGAATGGCGCAGCAGATCGGCTGCATAAGCCGCGATATCCTCGCGTTCCCGTTCGCACCAGTCGCGTGCGGCTTCGCGGAATTGCGGGTGCGCCAGCCAATGATGGCTGCGAACCTGGGTAGGCAGGAAGCCGCGCGCCAGCTTGTGCTCGCCCTGCGCACCGGGTTCGAAGCGCTGCAGCCCCTCGCGCAGGCAGTACTCGATGCCTTGGTAATAGCAGGTTTCAAAATGCAGGCCGGGCAGGGTGGCGCCACCCCAGTAGCGCCCGTATAGCGTGTCGCTGCCGCGCAGGCATAGCGCGCCGGCAATCGGCTCGTCATCCTGCAGCGCCAGGAACAACACCATCTGCCGCGGCATCTGCGCAGCCATGTGGCGCAGGAAGGCCAGCGTCAGCGCCGGCGCATTGCCGTACTCGGCGAAGGTCTGCAGGTAGAAGCCATGCATTGCGCGCAGTTCATCCGCGCTGGCTTCATCACCATGCCGCATGACGAAGCTGATGCCGGCGCGGGCCACCTTTGCGCGCTCCTGGCGGATGTTCTTGCGGCGCTTATGGTCCATCGCACCGAGAAAATCCTCGAAGCTTGCCCAGCCCGGCTGGCGTTGCCATTGGAACTGCACGTCATCTCGCCGCAGCCATTGCGCGTCGAACAATGGGTCTTCATCGGCCAGATGGAAATTGATGTGTGCGGATGACAAGTCATTGTCCTGCACATGGCGCACGATAGCCTCGATCAATGCCTGTCTATCAGTTTCGCTGCGGGCCAGCAGGCGCGGCCCGGTGACGGGCGAATACGGCACGCCACACAGCCACTTCGGGAAGTACTCCAGGCCGTGGCGGGCATAGGCGTTGGCCCAGGCGTGATCGAATACGAACTCGCCGTGCGAGTTCTGCTTCAGATAGCCCGGCGCGGCGGCGACAAGGTCATCACCACGCCACAGGCTCAGATGCTGGGCCTGCCAGCCCCATTCCGGGCGCAGGCAGCCATGCTGCTCCAGTCCGCTGAGAAAGGCGTGGCTGATGAAGGGGTTGCTGCCGTCATGCAGGCCATCCCACTGCGCGGCGCGCACTGCTGCAAGATCGTGCAGGACGCGCAGTTGCAAAGGCAGTTTCATGGTTTCAACGTCAGTACGTCGATGACGGGTGGGTTGAACAGGCGCAATGGCAGGCCGATCTCTCCAGTGCCGCTGGTGGTGAAAACACGTATCGGACCACAGGCGCCCTGCATGACCTGCTCGCCGCGATCAAAGCCATAAGCGCTCGGAATGACCTTGCGGTACAGCCAGGGAATGCGGATCTGTCCGCCATGGGTATGCCCGGCGAGCACAACGGCCACATTGCCGGCGCACACCTGCATGGCGCTGTCGGGGTTGTGGGCGAGAATGACCGTGGGCCCGAGCAGTGCTTCGCCCCCAGCAGGAAGCGCGCGTCATCCCGTCCTGCCCAACGGTCTCCGAGGCCGGCCCAGTTCACGCCGTTGGTATTCCTGAGCAGGCGTCCTTCGATGACGTTCATGCCGTGGGCGGCGAGTGCGGCACGCAAGGGTTTGTCGATGTCCGGGCCGGGCTGTTGCTGGTCGTGGTTGCCGAGCACCACGAACGCTGGCGCGCGCAGGTCCGCCAGCGGAGCGAACAGCTCCGGCAACGACAGGCCTTGCGGCTCGTAGGTCAGGTCGCCAGCGATCGCCACCGCGTGGACATCCTGATCGTTGATGCGCTCCACCAGTCGCTCAAGGAAGCGCCGATTCTTGTAGACGCCCAGGTGGATGTCACTGACCAGCGCGATACGTGTAGCGGTGCCGGTACCTTCCAGCGTGGTGTGCCTGATCACGATCATCTGCGGCTCGATGAAGCGTGCCCAGACGAACACGCTGCAACCGAGCAGCAGCACCACGATGGCTGCGCGGTGCTGCCGTTTGCGCCAGCGCTACAGCAGCCAGGCGATGACAGGAAAGACCAGCCAGCTGCCATGGAACAGCAGCTGCTTGAGCATCAGCTTGTCCATGGCAGGCTGGCGGAGCGGGGCGCTCAGGCGCCCTTTTCGTCCAGGAAGCGCTCGGCGTCCAGTGCGGCCATGCAGCCGAAGCCGGCCGAGGTGATGGCCTGGCGGTAGTGCTGGTCGGCAACGTCGCCAGCGGCGAACACGCCTTCGACCGAGGTCATGGTGGCATTGCCGCCCAGGCCCGAGCGGATTTCCAGGTAGCCGTTGTTCATTGCCAGCTGGCCGGTGAACAGCTCGGTGTTGGGCTGGTGGCCGATGGCGACGAAGAAGCCATGGGCTTCGATATCGCGGGTGCTGCCGTCCTGGGTGGATTTCACACGCACGCCGGTGACGCCAGCGTCATTGCCCAGCACTTCGTCGACCTGGTGGTGCCACACGGTTTCGATCTTGCCGGCGGCGACCTTGGCGAACAGCTTGTCCTGCATGATCTTTTCCGCCTTCAGGGTGTCGCGGCGGTGGACCAGGTAGACCTTGCGGGCGATGTTGGACAGGTACAGCGCTTCTTCGACAGCGGTGTTGCCGCCGCCGACCACGACCACATCCTGGTCCCGGTAGAAGAAGCCGTCACAGGTGGCGCAGGCGGAAACGCCGCGGCCCTTGAAGGCTTCCTCGGACGGAATGCCGAGATACTTGGCGGTGGCGCCGGTGGCGATGATCAGCGCATCGGCGGTGTACTGGGCACTGTCACCGGTCAGGGTGAACGGGCGCTTGGACAGGTCGGCGGTGTGGATATGGTCGAACACCACTTCGGTTTCGAAGCGCTCGGCATGCGCCTGCATGCGCGCCATCAGGTCCGGACCCATCAGGCCGTGGGCATCGCCCGGCCAGTTGTCGACCTCGGTGGTGGTCATCAGCTGGCCACCCTGCTGCAGGCCGGTGACGACCAGCGGCTTCAGGTTTGCGCGCGCGCCATAGACCGCAGAGGTCCAGCCGGCGGGGCCAGAGCCGAGGATCAACAGGCGGGAGTGCTTGGTCGGGAGGCTGGAAGTGCTCATGTATACTCGCGAAAGTCAGGATTGGTGGCCCGAACGCGGCATTCCGCAACTGTCCGGGCAAGCCAATAGAGTGGCGGTCTGACCCCGGTGAATCAAGGCACGTGAATGGAACTGCGCGGCCCGTTGGATACAACTTCGCTGTTTCCTGCATTGCTGCCGCCACTGTCTGGCGGCTTTTTGACGTTTTCTGTCTGTCAGCAGTACCGCAGTGCGCTGTAATTGGGTGAAACCCGACGATCTGTCGTTTAATATCAATCACTAACCGTGCATTTTTAAGGTCTGGTCAAAGGTGGCGAAACAGGTCCCGGAACGCGACAAGAGCCCCAAGGCTGCCGCTGAAGCGCGCAAGTCGGCGGCTTCAGCAGACAATCCGCGTCGTCAAAAGCTGTGGCGTGATCTTGCGTTGATCGCGATCGCGCCGGCGCTGCTGTACCTGCTGGCCAGTCTGTTCACGTATTCGCCTACCGATCCGGGCTGGTCGCAGTCGGGCTCGGTGGTTGCGCCCGTGCACAACATGGGCGGCAGGGTTGGCGCGTGGATTGCCGATGTGCTGCGCCAATTGTTTGGCTATGTGGCCTATCTGATCCCGCTGATGCTGGCGGCGGTCGCATGGATCGCCATGTTCGGCCTGAAGAAGACCGATGAGCGTGGCCAGGACGATCTGGGCCCGGCGCTGCGACTGGTCGGGATTGTCGGCTTCCTGATTGGTGCCACCGGTTTCCTGTACCTGCGTCTGCCGCCCGGCGATGTTGCCCGCGCAGGCGGCGGCCTGGGCGTGCTGGTCGGCAAGTCGCTGCAGACTGGTTTCGGCCCAGTTGGTAGCAATCTGTTCCTGCTGGTGCTGCTGCTGACCTCGATCACTCTGGCCACGGGACTGTCGTGGTTCGCGGTGATGGAGAAGATCGGCAAGTGGGTGCTGGCGCTCGGCCCGATGCTCAGCAAGAAGAAAGAGCAGGCCAACGAGTGGCAGCAGACCCGCGTGCTGCGCGAAGAGCGCGAGGAAGTCCGCAAGGTTGACGCCGAGGTCCGCGCCAAGCGCGAGCCGGTGAAGATCGAGCCGCGGCCTGCGCCGGTGATCGAGAAGAGCGACCGTGCCAAGCGCGAGACGCAGATTCCGATGTTCCAGGGCGTCAACGGCGACGGCTCGGACATCCCGCCGCTGGCCCTGCTCGACGACCCCAAGCCGCAGGCCAAGGGCTATGACGAACAGACGCTGGAGACCCTGTCGCGGCAGATCGAGTTCAAGCTCAAGGACTTCCGCATCGATGCGCAGGTCGTCGGCGCCTATCCGGGCCCGGTGATCACCCGTTTCGAGATCGAACCGGCGCCGGGCATCAAGGTCAGCCAGATCAGTTCGCTGGACAAGGACATCGCCCGCGGCCTGTCGGTCAAGTCGGTGCGTGTGGTTGACGTGATTCCGGGCAAGTCGGTGATCGGCCTGGAAATCCCCAACGTCACCCGCGAGATGATCTTCCTGTCCGAGCTGCTGCGCTCCAAGGAATACGACAAGTCGGCCAGCGTGCTGACCCTCGCCCTGGGCAAGGACATCGCCGGCCGCCCCAGCGTGGCCGACCTGGCGCGCATGCCGCACCTGCTGGTGGCCGGTACCACCGGCTCGGGCAAGTCCGTTGCGGTCAACGCGATGGTGCTGAGCCTGCTGTACAAGGCCAGCCCGAAAGACCTGCGCATGCTGATGATCGACCCGAAGATGCTGGAGCTCAGCGTCTACCAGGGCATCCCGCATCTGCTGGCACCGGTGGTCACCGACATGAAGGAGGCCGGGAACGGCCTGCGCTGGTGCGTGGCCGAAATGGAACGCCGCTACAAGCTGATGAGCGCGGTCGGCGTGCGTAACCTGGCCGGCTTCAACAAGAAGGTGAAGGATGCCATCGACGCTGGCCAGCCGATGATGGACCCGCTGTTCAAGCCCAACCCGGAGATGGGCGAGGCGCCGCGTCCGCTCGAACCGCTGCCTTTCATCGTCATCTTCATCGACGAATTCGCCGACATGATGATGATCGTCGGCAAGAAGGTCGAAGAACTGATCGCACGCCTGGCGCAGAAGGCACGTGCGGCCGGCATCCATCTGATCCTGGCCACGCAGCGCCCGTCGGTGGACGTGATCACCGGCCTGATCAAGGCCAATATCCCGACCCGTATCGCCTTCCAGGTCAGCTCCAAGATCGACTCGCGCACCATCCTCGACCAGTCCGGCGCGGAAGCGCTGCTGGGCAACGGCGACATGCTGTACCTGCCGCCGGGCACCGCCATGCCGGACCGCGTGCACGGCGCCTTCGTCTCCGACGAAGAAGTGCACCGCGTGGTCGAGCACCTGAAGGCCAGCGGCCCCACCGATTACATCGAGGGCGTGCTGGACGAAGTGCAGACCATGGGCGATGGCGTTGTGGTTGGTGCAAACGGTCTGCCGGAGAGCAGTAGCAGTGGCGGTGACGAGTCCGACCCGCTGTACGACGAAGCCCTGCGCATCGTGACCGAAACCCGCCGCGCCTCCATTTCCGGTGTGCAGCGTCGCCTGAAGATCGGCTACAACCGCGCCGCGCGCCTGATCGAGGCGATGGAAGCGGCCGGTGTGGTTACCGCGCCCGAGCACAATGGCGACCGCACCGTGCTGGCGCCGCCGCCACCCAAGCACTGAACGGAAGGGCGGCATTCAGCGATTGATTGCCGCCCATTCAGTTTGCAAGAGGCAGACTCTGCCTCACCAACGACACAACTATCCCAAGCCGCCATGACTGCATTCCTGCGCCACTCCGTTCTTGCTGTTGCCCTGGCTTGTGCCGGCCTTGCTGCGGATGCCCATGCCGGCGCCCGCGACGACCTGAAGTCCTTCACCAGCGGCCTGCGCGGCCTTGATGGCCAGTTTGCGCAGCAGGTGGTGGATCAGCGTGGCCGGGTCAAGGAATCGTCCAGCGGCCGTGTGGCGCTGTCTGCACCGCGCCAGTTCCGCTGGGAATACACCCGCCCGCATCCGCAGCTGATCATCGCCGACGGCAGCAAGCTATGGGTTTACGAGCCGGATCTGGAGCAAGCCCGGGTCAGCCCGCAGGGCACCGAGGAGCAGAACAATCCGCTCACCGCCCTGATCAACCCGGCGTTGCTGGAACAGCAGTACGACATCAGCGAAGAAGCCGCGCCGCGTGACGGCATGCAGTGGCTGTCGCTCACCCCCAAGCGCGATACCCAGGCCAGCTTCGATGTCGCCGCACTGGGTTTCTCCGGTGGCGCGCTGTCGCGGATGGAGCTGACCGACGCGGTCGGCCAGCGCACCATCATCAGCTTCAGCGGCTGGAAGAAGAACCCGAGCTTTGCAGCAGGCACCTTCCGCTTCGTGCCGGGCAAGGACGTCGACGTCGTCGGCGACCGCTGAACCCAAGCCGGGCTTTTGAGACTGGGGCAGGGCGGCCACGCTGCTAGAATGCAGGCGTGGCCAGATCCCGAAATATCTTTCTTGATGAAGCTCCCGCCGACCTGCTGACAGCGGACCGGGACAATATGCGTCCGCTCGCCGAGCGCATGCGTCCGCGTGCGCTGGACGAGATGGTCGGCCAGAAGCGCTTGCTCGCACCCAACACGGCACTGCGCCGCGCGGTCGAATCCGGGCGCGTGCATTCGATGATCCTGTGGGGCCCGCCGGGCTGCGGCAAGACCACGCTGGCCTTGTTGCTGGCGCAGTATGCCGATGCCGAGTTCAAGGCGATATCGGCAGTGCTGTCCGGCCTGCCGGATGTCCGCCAGGTGCTGGCCGAGGCCGCACATCGTTTCGCCGACGGTCGCCGCACCGTGCTGTTCGTCGACGAAGTGCACAGGTTCAACAAGGCACAGCAGGATGCCTTCCTGCCGCACATCGAGCGCGGCACGATCATTTTTGTCGGTGCGACCACCGAGAATCCCTCGTTCGAGTTGAACTCGGCATTGCTGTCGCGCTGCCGCGTGCACGTGCTGGAATCGGTGTCGCCCGAAGATGTAGTGGAAGCGCTGCAGCGCGCCTTGGACGACACCGAGCGCGGGCTGGGTGAGCAGGAAATCACGGTCTCGGCCGAGTCGTTGCTGGAAATCGCAAGGGCCGCAGATGGCGACGTGCGCCGCGCCCTGACCCTGCTGGAAATCGCCGCAGAACTGGCCGTAGGCGAGGGCGGTGAAATCACCCCGGAAACCCTGCTGCAGGTGCTGGCCGACCGTACCCGCCGCTTCGACAAGAACGGCGAGCAGTTCTACGACCAGATATCGGCACTGCACAAGTCGGTGCGCAGCTCCAACCCTGACGGCGCCATCTACTGGCTGGCACGCATGCTCGATGGTGGCTGCGATCCGTCTTACCTGCTGCGCCGGCTGACCATCATGGCGGTGGAAGACGTCGGCCTGGCAGATCCACGTGCGCTGGAAATGGCGATCAATGTCTGGAACGCCTATGACCGCATCGGCGCACCGGAAGGCGATATCGCGCTGTCCAACCTGGTTGTTTACCTGGCCAGCACCGCCAAATCCAATGCGGCCTATATGTCCCTGCACGCGGCCCGTGCCGACATCGCCAAGTACGGCACCCAGCCGGTGCCGATGCACCTGCGCAACGCACCGACGCGTCTGATGAAGACGCTGGGTTACGGCCAGGGCTACCAGTACGACCACGATGTCGAAGGCGGTATCGCGCTGGACCAGACCGCGTTCCCGGATGAGATGGGCGAACAGGTCTATTACAAGCCGGTGGAGCGCGGCCTGGAGATCAAGCTGAAAGACAAGCTGGATCGCCTGCGCACCGCCCGCGAGCAGGCCCGCGCGCAGCGCAAATGACCGCCATCCGCCACCCCGTGCCTGGAGCGTGAATCCATGTGGCAGTCCTTCCTGGCAATCGGTATTGGCGCGGCACTCGGTGCCTGGCTGCGCTACGGGCTGAGTCTCTGGTTGAACCCGCTGCACAACACCGTGCCGCTGGGGACCTTGACCGCCAACCTGCTCGGTGGCTACGTCATCGGGCTGGCGCTGGCATTCTTCGCCAGCCGGCCCGAACTGTCACCGCAGTGGCGGCTGTTCATGGTCACCGGGCTGCTGGGTGGCCTGACCACCTTCTCGACCTTTTCGGCCGAAGTGGTTTACCTGTTGCAGCGCCAGCAGCTGGGCTGGGGACTGGTCACCATTGGCTTGCACCTGGGCGGCTCGTTGTCGATGACCGCCCTGGGCTGGTGGACCTGGCGTGCCCTGCGGCACCTGACTTGAGGCCGCTTTCAATGCCGCAGTCGATACCGCATCATGCGCCCACCACAAATTGAGCGTTTCCTGGATATGCAGCAAAAGCGGGCACACGAATGAGCAGACCGGCGTTGGATGACGCGGCCCGCAGCGAAGCAATCCAGGATTCTGAATCGGGGAGCGCCATCATCGGCGCGGATGTAGGCGGCACCTATGCACGCCTTGGCTGGACCCGGCTGGATGCCAACGGTGCGTTGAGCGTCCGGGGCTTCCGCAAGTACACCTGCGCCGAACATCCCAGCCTTGCCGCGATCCTGCGCGATTACGCCGATTGGCTGGCGCGCGAAACAAGCGCACCCCCGATCGCACATGCCGTCGTGGCGATCGCAGGTGTGCTTGATGGCGACACGCTGCTCAACACCAACCTGGCGTGGCCGGTGTCGCTGGCGGCAACCCGGCGCGACTCCGGTCTGGAAACGCTGGAGCTGATCAACGATTTCGTTGCTGTCGCACAGGCCATGGCGCATGCCGATGCCGACGCGCTGCATCTGATCTGCGGTGATCCCACCCAGGTGGTGCCAGGTCCGGCCGTGGTGCTCGGCCCCGGCACCGGTTTGGGCGTCGCCGTGTATCTGCCTGGCGGTAATCCTTCGGTACTCGCCAGTGAGGCGGGGCATGCGGCGCTGGCAGGCTCCACGCCACTGGAGCAGGACGTATTGCGCTTGCTGGCGCGGCAGTACACGCATATCGACAACGAACGGATCCTGTCCGGTCCGGGCTTGATCACGCTTTACACCAGCCTGTGCGAACTGCGTGGCAGCACGCCGCAGTGGCGCAGCCCCGCTGATCTGGTCGCAGCCGCCGGCACAGACCCGCTGGCCGCGGAAAGCATCGAGGTTTTCTGCGCCTGGCTGGGCAGCCTGGCGGGTGACCTCGCACTGACCTTTGGCGCCCGGGCGGTTTACCTGACCGGCGGCATCACCGGCCATTTGAGTGGCCCTTTTCATGCCGGCGGCTTCCAGCAACGCTTCCTTGCCAAGGACCGATTGTCGCAGGCGCTGCGGCATGTGCCGGTCTGGCGTGTTGAACACGGCGAGCTCGGTGTACTTGGCGCATTGGCTTGGCACGTGGACAAACTCGCAGCACGCTGACACAACCCAGGAGAACCCAGGCATGAGTACCCGCAGACAGTTCCTGCAGTCGACCGCCCTGATCGGCGCATTGGGCAGTGCGGCTCCGGGCCTGCTGGCATCGCCGGTCGCTGCAAACGGCGCACGCGTGGTTTCAACCTGGGACTTCGGCGTAGGGGCCAACCAGGCCGCATGGAAGGTGTTGGCCGCTGGCGGCAGCGCACTGGATGCGGTTGAAGCCGGCGCCCGCTGGGCCGAAAGCGAACTCTGCAATCCCACCGTTGGCCGCTGCGGCAATCCGGATCGTGATGGCGTGCTCAGCCTCGATGCCAGCATCATGGCTGGCGATGGGCGTTGCGGATCGGTGGCTGCATTGGTCGACATCCTGCACCCGATCTCCGTTGCCCGCGCGGTGATGGAGAAGACCCCGCACGTCATGCTGGTGGGCGAGGGTGCTCAGCAGTTCGCCGTGCAACAAGGATTGGAACGACAGAACCTGCTCACCCCGGAAGCGGAGAAGGCATGGCGCGAGTGGCTGAAGACCGAGCACTACGCGCCGCAGATCAACGCCGAGCGGCGTGGCATTCCCGGTGACAAGGACAACCACGACACGCTGGGGATGATCGCCATTGACGCCAAGGGACAGATGGCCGGTGCCTGCACCACGAGTGGCATGGCGTTCAAGATGCACGGTCGCGTTGGCGACAGCCCGATCATCGGCGCTGGTTTGTACGTGGACAACGAAGTGGGCGCCGCCACGGCCTCCGGCATGGGCGAGGAGATGATCCGCAATGCGGCCTCGTTCCTGGTGGTGGAGCTGATGCGACAAGGTCGCTCGCCGGCCGACGCCTGCCGTGAAGCCATCCAGCGCGTGGTACGCAAGCGCCCCGAAGCCAGCCGCACCTTGCAAGTCTGCTTCCTGGCGATGAACCGCAACGGCGAAGTGGGTGCGTATGCGCTGCACAAGGGCTTCGTCTACGCGGTCTGCGACAGCAGCAAGCAGGATGCCTTGCTCGAATCGGCATCGGTTTACACGAGTACGCAGGCGTGAGTTCGCCGTATCTGCTGGAGATCGCCTGCAACTCGGTGATGTCGGCCGTCGCAGCACAGCAGGGTGGCGCCAATCGCATTGAGTTGTTCGAGAACCTGGAGCAGGGCGGCACCACGCCGTCGTCCGGCAGTATTGCGGTGGCGCGGGATTACCTGCAGATTCCGTTGTTCGTGTTGATACGTCCGCGTCCTGGTGACTTCCATTACGGCGCTTTGGAAACAGAACTCATGCTGCGCGACATCGCGCATTGCAGGCAGCTGGGCTGCGATGGCGTTGTGATCGGTGCACTGACCGCGGACGCCGAGATCGACACGCCGTTATGCCGTGAGTTGATAGCCGCTGCTGGGCCGATGGATATCACGTTCCACCGTGCCTTTGACGCAGCCCGCGATTTGCCAACCGCACTGGAGCAGATCGCAGATCTCGGCATCAAGCGCATCCTCAGCTCCGGCGGCCACGCCAATGCCGCTGAAGGTAGCGCCGTGCTTGCCAGCTTGGCGGAACAGGCAGGGGCGCGCCTGGCCTTGATGGCCGGCGCGGGACTAAGCACCCAGAACATCGCCGACGTCGCCTTGCAGGCTGGTTGCCTGCAACTGCATGCCTCGGCCAAGCGGCGGCAGCGCTCCGCCATGCGTTACCAGAACCCCGCGTTGCAGGGCTTGGACAATGATTGGATTCAAACGGAAAGTGGCGCGGTCAGCGCTTTGCGTGAGGCTCTGGATCAGCTGGGCTGACGCTGCATTCTGAGATGCGCGCCGATTAAAGTGGCAGGTCACTTTAATCGGCGCGTGGCGCCTTTCCACGCTTTGTGGCCGACACTTCAAATCAGGTCCGGCAGAGCACGATGCCCACGGAAACGTGGGCATCGGCGTTTTTGCTTACCAGTCGATGCGCAGATCCAGGGATGCGTTCCGTGCCTCACCAAGCATGTCCAGGTTCCAGTACTTGCGATTGAACACATTGTTGAGGTTGCCCGTGAGCGTCGCGTCGCGACCTGCAAGCGAGGTGCGGTACTGGAAGCCGAGGTCCGTGATCGTGCGTCCGGGAATGAGGATGCGATTGGCATCTTCGTAATACTGCTCGCCGGAATAACGGACCGTGCCGTGCAGGCTGAAGCCGGTCAGCAGGGCAGGGCGGTAGTCGAAGTTGGCGACGTAACTCCGCGGCGCCGAGCCTGCCGGGCGATTGCCGCGCAGCGCAGCGTTCTCCGGTGAAAGATCTTCCAGACGGGCGTCCAACCAAAGACCACCCAGCCCGATATCGAGGCTGTCGGTCACGCCGTAGCTGGCGATCGCCTCGAAGCCGCGGTACAGGGTGAGACCGTCCTGCACCAGATAGCGCTGGCCATCACGCCATTGGTCGATCTTCGCACCGCGTTCAACGCGGAATGCAGCGGTAGTGAAGCCGAGCCGGCCGCTCTGGTACTTGGCACCGACCTCATACTGTTTGCTGATGGTCGCGTCCAGCACCTGACCAGCATTGGCATAGGGAGGCTCGCTGTCGAAGCCCACGCGTCCGCCAGATTCCAGCGACTCCACGTAGCTTGCGTAGATCGATACCGCTTCCACTGGCTTGTAGATCAACGCCAGCGTTGGCGTCAGTGCCGAGGTGGCGTAGCGCGAATCCACGGTCGGGTCGCCATCTTTGTCGCGCTGTTCGTAATCGACATAGCGTGCACCGAGTATCGCCTGCCATTTCTCGCCGAAATGCAGGGTGTCACTGGCAAACAACGACTTCTGCCGCTCATCCGAGCTCACCGGTGCGAAACTGAAATCCGGAACATGGTGGGAAATGAAATCCTGCCGTTGGTAAAGATTGCCCGAGAAGTCATTGCTCCAGTAAAACTCATTGCTCCAGCGGTCCCAACTGCGCTGCATCGCGCCGCCAAACACCAGTTCATGGCGGATCGCTCCGGTTTCGACGCTGCCGGTGACCAGCACCTGGGCAACGCTGCTGCGCAGATCGGCGCCAAAGTTGTATACGCTGCCCTCGTAATCGCCTGCTTCATTGAGCAGGTTGCCGAACATCTTGTTGGAGTAGTGGTCGCGCCGGCTGCCGCCAACGGTGAAGTCCACATTCCAGTCCTCACTCACACGCCATTGCAGGCCGGTGGTGGCATTGGTGGTCTTCGCACGGTAGTAGGAATTGCGTACGCGGACGTTCTCGTAGTCGTAGGTGGGGCGGGGCAGGCGGTCGCCTTCGTAGCTGTCCCAGTAAAAGTACATTGGCTCGTGCTTGAGCTTGTTGTCCTCGCGCAGCAGTTCGGCATGCCAGACCAGCGAATCGCTGATCGGCTGTTCCACCGCTATCGCGATCAACTCGCGATCCAGACCTGCGCCGTTGTAGGCGTCGCCACCGTCCTTGGCCAGGTTGACGCGGACGCCGAACGAATCAGGCCCGTTCAGACGGGTGCTGGCGTCCACGCGGGCGGACCACGCGCTGTCATTGCGCCAGCCAACCGTGGTGGAAAGCATCGGCGTGCTGGTAGGCCGCTTGGTCCGGTAGCTGATGATGCCGCCGGGAGAACCAAAGCCATACATGAAGCCACCGAGTCCCTTCAGTGCCTGCACCGATTCGACGGCCTCGAGCGGATACTCGCCGCCCCATTCCATCAGCATCGGCACGCCATCCACGTAGTGGTTGTTGACGCCGATGCCACGGATCTGCGTGCCCCACCAGGCTGTGGTTGCAGAAGGCTCGGCTGCGTAAACCGAGGGGTCATTGATGAAGACATCGCCCAGCGTGGTTGCGCCACGCTTCTCGATATCTTCCTGCTCCACAACGGTCACCGAGAACGGCGTGTCCAGCAGTCGCTTGGTGCCCAACGCACCGGCGCTGGCATCCAGGTTGAGGTTCAAACCCAGGCGTTCGCCCTTCACCCGAACGGTATCGAGCTCGGTTGCCTCCTTGGCGACTTGAGCGGCAGGGTCGGGCGTAGCCGTTTGCGCCTGTGCATTCAAACAGGCAGCTGAAAGGCAGATGTACATGACGGAGTGACGCGGGAAACGCACGCGCGGAAGACGAGGCAGCAAGGAAGAGGCCTTGGCGAAATTCACAGACAGGGAGCAGGGCGGCGGCGGCCTGCCAGCAGAGGTACAGAAAAATCGTATTGCGAATGAGTCGCAATAGCAAATCATCGCTGGTCAGATAGTAGCCGTTCCGTGCTCCGTCAACCTCGCCAAAGGGCGTATCGGTGCGCTTGATTCGCCGCAAGCAATGAAGATACATCCCGGCACTTAATAGTGTGACGCATCACGAAATAATACGAATTCATCTCTGGAAAGCCTGCTGGGCCCTGTGTGGGCGGGGCAGGGCAGCAAACAGGACTGCAGCTGATTGCTGTCCAAGCGCAGCTTGCGCCCGCAGCGGAACATCCGGTAAGGCCCCGGCGACCATCCTTCGGTCAGAACCCGCCTGGACAGCCGGGCGTAATGCGGCTGCTGCGCGAACCACCGCAGCCACACAAGTGCAGTGCGAAACAGAAACGCTGATGCGCGAGTTGAAGCCAGCGAGTCAGTTTTTCTGTACCCGAAGACGTCTTTGCTGCCAATCGGTCTCCACGTATCGAGGCGTGATTCCCGTGCGGTTGTATCTATTGCCGCCGAACCGCCAGGCGTGCTGCGGGTACTTCTCTGTACACCTGATTTCACGCTCCTGCCTGGTGCTGATCACGGTGATAGCGCACGCAGAGCCGCGAACCGAATGGGTGTTCAGACAGAAATTTCTGCGTTTTAAGCCTCGTCCTATGTCCCTGCATGGTGTGGGAATCAACAATGCCGCCTCCCCAAAACAGAGTTTCAGGAGTAAGACCAAGTGAAGTATCAAGCAAGCAGCCTTCTGATTTCGTTCGCCGCTGCCATGGCCATGAGCGCATCGGCCAACGCAAGCAATGTCATCACCTTCAATGGTGAAGTAACCGACCAGACCTGCTCTGCGGTTATCAATGGCGGCACCGATCCGACCATCATGCTGAACAGCGTTCCGGTCACCGACCTCAACGGTGCGGTGGGCAACTCCGCAGGTGAAGGTGTTTTCACCATCACCCTGACCGGCTGCGCCGCGTCTGGCGCCGATGAAACCTTCACCACGCTGTTCCAGGCGACCAACCCGACCACCACCGGCAACCTGACCAACACCGCCGCCGCAGGCGCCGAGGGTGTGGCATTGCAGCTGCTCGACGCACCGGGCGGTACCCCCGTGAACCTGGCCGGCGGCGCTGCCGTGCGTGCGGGCGAAATCCTGCTGGGTGCAGGCGAAACCACCGCCACCCACGACTATGGCGTTCGCTACATCTCCGAAGACGCCACCGTCACGCCGGGCCCGGTCCTGGGCTCGGTGACCTACACCGTTCGCTACGAGTAACCGGCTTGGGAGGGCGACTTGAAAAGTCGCCCTCCCTGGCAACGCATTGCCAGCAAGTCCACTTGAGGAAAGCACATGCACCAGATTCCTTCCCGTCGCTACATGACCTGCACTGCAATCGCCGGCATCTTCGCGCTGTTCAACATGGGGGTGGCTGAGGCAAGTGTTGTTGTTTCCGGTACCCGCGTCATCTACCCGGCGGATGCAAAACAGGTCACGGTGCAGCTGACCAACCAGGACGCGTTCCCCAATGCCGTGCAGGCATGGGTGGACGTTGACAACCCGCAGTCCACGCCAGCCGATGCCGATGGTCCGTTCGTAGTGACGCCTGCGGTATCACGCATGGCACCCGGTGCCGGCCAGCGGATCCGCGTGATGTTCGCAGGCCAGGACGTGCCCAGCGATCGCGAGTCCGTGTTTCATCTGAACGTGTTGCAAGTTCCGCCGATGAACACCGCGCATGCAGACCAGAACAAGGTGATGGTGCTGATGCGTAATCGGCTGAAAATGTTCTATCGGCCGACGGGAATCGCAGGTACGCCTGCGCAGATTCCAGAGCAGTTGCGCTTCCGTATCCAGCAGGCGGGAAGCAACTGGCACGTGCAGGTGGAGAACCCGACCGGCTACCACGCATCATTTGGCGGTGCCACGCTGAGCGTGGCCGGCGCCAGCTGGAAACTCACGCCGGCCATGGTGCCGCCGATGGGCTCCGCACAATGGATGCCGCTTGCGTCCACCCAACTGCCCGCGGGCGAGGCGGTGGTAAGCGCGCATCTGATCAATGACTATGGCGCAAGGATTGCAGTTACCCATGCCGTTGCTCGCTAAAGGCATGCGTATCTCGCAGCTTGCAGTTGCGTTGGGTGCTGCAGTTCTGAGTGCAGGCAACGTGGCCAATGCAAACGACTCGTTGTATGAATTCGACGATCGACTGCTGATGGGCTCCACGCTTTCGATCAGCAACTTGAAGCGATTCAATAGCGGTGACCAGGTAGATGCTGGGCGCTATCTGGTCGATGTCTATCTGAACGATAACTATGTCGACCGGCTAGAGGTGGAGTTCAAGGACGTGGACGGCCGTATCCAGCCTTGCCTGAGCGAGACATTCATACGGGATACCTTGGGCGCCCGCCTGACGGCTGTCGACACTGCCGATGGCGCTGACCCGAGTTGCGCGGAAATGAAAGTGCGCCTGCCAGGGGCCACCACGGCATTGGACGTAGGGCGCTTGCGCCTGGATCTTTCCGTGCCGCAAGCCATGCTGATCAGCAAGCCCCGTGACCATGTCAGTCGCGAGATGTGGGATGCTGGCAAGACCATGGTGTTCGCCAATTATGATGTGAACGCCAGCCGCTCCACGTCGCGCGGTATGGAGTCACACTATGCTTCGGCAGCGGTGAACGCCGGCGCCAACGTTGGCATGTGGCGTTTCCGCCACCAGTCGAACCTGACCTATTCCAGCCGCTCTGGCCAGCAGAGCAGCAACTGGAACAGCATTCGCACCTATGCGCAGCGTTCGCTGCCTGGCATCTCGAGTGACATGACCATCGGCAACAGTTACACCGATGGCAATCTGTTCGGGAACCTCAGCTATCGCGGCATCAAGATCGCCACAGACGAGCGGATGATTCCGGACTCGCAGCGCCGCTATGCGCCTGTGGTTCGCGGCACGGCAACCAGCAAATCGCGCGTGATCATCAGCCAGAATGGTCGCAAGCTGCGCGAAGACGTGCTGCCGCCAGGGCCGTTCGCAATCGATGACATCAGTGGCGCCGCCTACGGCGGCGACCTGGATGTGGAGGTGCTCGCAGCGGACGGTAGCGTCGATCGTTTCAGTGTGCCGTTTTCGGCGGTGCCCGAGTCGGTGCGTCCTGGCTATTCAAAGTACAGCGCCACGCTGGGCGAGGCGGGGACTAACAATCAGTCAAAACAGGTGTTCGCCGAGCTCACCTATCAACGCGGCCTCAGCAATCGGCTTACGCTCAACACGGGCGCTCGAATTGCCGAGAACTACATCGGCCTGCTGGCGGGTGGGGTCGTTGCGACGCCTTATGGCGCGTTCGGCGGGAACTCGGTGTTCTCGCGCTTGCAGGAAGATGGTGCTGGAACCAAGACTGGCTATCGGCTCGAACTCAACTACAGCAAGACGTTCCAAGCCACCGATACCACTTTTACGCTCGCTGGTTACCGCTATTCGTCCAGTGGCTTCCGCGACTTTTCCGAAGCACTCGGACAGCCGTGGGAGCAGGAGGCATTTGAAGATGAGTTCGAGCCGCCATACCGGCAACGCAACCAGCGCAATCAGTTCACCGTGGTCATGAACCAGCGGCTCGGCGACTATGGTTCGCTGTATCTGACCGGTTCGGCGGCAGACTACTTCAATGATTCCCAGCGGGATGTGCAGTTTCAGTTCGGCTACTCCAATGCCTGGCGGAGGCTGAGTTACAGCCTGTCGCTGTCGCAGCAGCGCACGTGCGCGGTTGACCGGTGGAATTTCGGCACAGCATCGCAGTGTCAGCTGGGCCGGTCGCTCGGGCTGACCCTGTCGATGCCGCTCGGTGCATCCGCGTCCGCACCGGTGTTCAGCGCGATGACCGCTAGGGACACGCGGGCGGGCGGGTCCAGCTACCAGTCCGTGGTCAGCGGCACGCTGGGCGAACGCCGGGCCACCAACTACTCGGTGTCCGCTGGCCATGGCAACAGCAGTGGTGGCAGCCAGTGGAGCGGCAACCTGCAGACCCAGACCACTTTGGGCAGCGTCAGCGCGGGGGCCTCAGGCGGCTCGGGAATGCGGCAGATCACCGGTGGTATCCGCGGTGCCGTTGTGCTGCACGGCGAGGGCTTGACCGCCGGTCCGTACGTGGGGGACACCTTCGCGCTTGTGAAGGCCGAAGGCGCGCAGGGATCCCATGTGCGGGGAGGGCAAGGGGCACGGGTGAACCGCAATGGTTTCGCGCTGGTGCCATCGCTATCGCCATACCGCATCAATCGTATCGGGCTGGACCCGCAGGATATGGCGGCGGATGCAGAGTTGGTGGAGACCGAGCGCACCGTGGTGCCATTCGCCGGGGCAGCGTTGCGGGTGGACTTTGAAACCCTGACCGGTACGCCCTTGATCATCCGTGCACGCCGCGCTGATGGCACCGTGGTGCCGCTGGGCGCGACCGTGGCCAATGAGATGGGGGCCACGATCGGCATGGTGGGCCAGGCCGGGTTGATCTACGCGCGCTCACCGAATCGTACGGGGCAGCTTTCGGTGCAATGGGCAGAGGCCCTCGGCGGAAGCTGCGTGGTGCCCTATGATCTGGGTGCACACGCCTCCAACAATACGGCTCCTGTCATCGTCGAGGCCATCTGCCAGGACATGCAGAACTACCAAGCGGACGCGCAATGAACACTTTTCTTCGTTTGCTGTTTCCACTTTGCCTGGCGGTTTCACCGACGGCATGGGCAACCTGTTACAAGGTGGATAGCGTTGGCACCGCCACCACCACTACGCAGACTGCTATCCGGCCGGGGGAGGGCACCGCCGGGGCTTGGGGCGGTGCCTGCGATACCTGCAATGGCTCACTTGGCCTGCCCAGTGTGATCAATGTCAGCGATCCCTCTTTCCAGCCCTATCCAACCTTGATAGCCAGTGCCGTGGCGCCCATCACCTTGTATGGCTCCACTGGCGGCTACGATCCGGAGAGGGTTTTCTTCCGCTGTGCGCCTGGCGACGCGGTGTATGAAATGTTCTCCTCGAATGCGGACAATCTCTACAGCGGTTGGTACAACGGCGGCGATGCATTGGGCAATTCCATTGGATTGCAGTCGGCATACAGGACCGCGTGGCGGAATGTATTGCTCCGCTTGACCCACATGGAGACCGGCCAGTACTTCACCGATGTCTGGGCGGAGCGTTTGCTGCAGGGCCTGGACGTGGATTCCCGCGGCTATAGGCTGGTGAAGGCGAAGAACCTCAGTGCGGTGCGCTCGGAGTTGTTCAGCGCGCCCTTGGAATCCACTTTCTATTACGCGGTCACCTCGTCGCAGCGCTACCTTTACACGCAACCTGCGGGCTATATAGCAATCAAGGGCCCTGGGCTGGTTTACCCGGAGGTGGGCAAGACCCACAATGCGAACTACGCCGGTTGGCACTACAACTGGCCAGGCGCAATCGGTCTGTACAACGCGGTAACGCTGAAGCGGTATCCCACCTGTGCAGTGCTGAACGTCACGCCGCAGGTCGTGTTTCCGCGGGTTTCCATCAACGAGCTCAATGAAGGCGTCAGTCATGAGGTGCCATTCCAGGTGAGCTTCAAGTGCCAGAGCGGGTTCACCAACAGTACTGCCAACAACGGCACGGCACTGGGCATAAGAGTCTCCCCCGGTGCCGCAGCCGCGGCTTCATCGTTGGGTCTGGCGAATGCAAATGGCGGCGTTTCCTACCTCGTATCAGACCGTTACAACGAGGCAGGCATGGCAAAGGGTGTGGGAATCCGCTTGCTTCGGAACGGGCAGGTGATGAATCTGCTGACAAACGAGAACTCTGCGGGCGGCGTCGCGGCCACTGCACAGGCACAGGGTTGGTATCCGGCGGTTGGCGGAGCCACCCAATCAGCGGGTACCAGCGCTGGTGTCACCCAATACAATGAGACGTTCACCGCCAGAATCGAAAAACTGTCTGAGGGCACTCGGCCGCAGGTAACCGCCGGCCGCGTTGAAGCAACCGCGCAGATCATCATACGGGTCCAATGATGTCCCTCCCGCACTTCCTCACCGGTGTACTGTTGCTCACCTGCGGAAGTGCGGTGGCAGGCGTGACGGCGGAACGTACGCGGGTGATCTTTCCGCAGGGGCAGCGAGAGGTGTCGCTGGTGCTCGCCAATCAGAACGACTACCCGGTGGTGGTGCAAACCTGGGTGGACGATGGCTCGCCCGACTCTGGTCCTGATGAGGCCGAAGCCCCCATCATTCCGTTGCCCGCGATGTTCCAGCTGGCCAGCGGCCAACGACAGAGTCTGCGCTTGTTGTTTGTAGGACCTGTGCCCGCTGTAGACCGCGAGTCTCTTTACTGGCTGAATTTTCTTGAGGTTCCCCCAAGTGGTCCAGTTGGCCAGGAGTCGGATTCCACGCGCCTGACGGTCACGATGCGCACGCAGATGAAGGTCATCTATCGCCCCACTGCACTTAAGGCGGGGGCAGGGCAGGCTGCAGGGAAACTAACCTTCCGGCTGGAAGGCGACCATCTGCTCGCGGCTAATCCAACGCCTTTCTACATCACGCTTTCAGGACTGGCGCTTTGCAATGGACAACCAGTTGCGGTGGCGGCAGAAGGTTTGCTGGCGCCGAACTCGGCCGTACGGATTGTTGATTCCGTGCCAGGATGCGCGCATCAGGACCCGGCCGTCCAATTTACCTGGATCGACGATGAAGGTAACAGCCAGCCTGGTCGCACTACGTTTTCAGCCGAATAGCTGCGTGCTCCTGGCCCGCTCATGTGGGAGCCGAAATTGCCACTGTTGGTCGGTGAGCACCGTAGTAGTTGATTCCTTTCGCGGATTTATATGACGCGTCACTAAATTTGTGAACCAGCGCAGTTTGTATCCCGCGACTAATCCGCCGGCTCGTAGAGTGCCCAGCCTCTCGGAATCTGCCCAAATCTGAAAGAGTGAGCTGGGTTGAGTGCACCAGATCTGGCGAGAATCGGAGCCTTGGTGAGCGCGATCTGGCGGTAGGATCCTGCCAGGACAAGCACTGCAAGGCCCAACGCGTCAACAACAACGCTTTCGTTGGAGCTGATTCAAGGGATGGGCTGGTCGTGAGGCATAACGGGTTGCCGACAAGAGGACTAGTACCAGGAACGGTAGACTTGCTCGATGCAGCTCTTTACATAATATACATACCGGGTACTTTCTCGGCCGCAACAACCTGATTTTGCAGGGATTTATCTGCGGCGCCAGCGCTTAGTGGAGCAATGAAAATCGCGGCTGCAGCAAGCCGAGTCAGCATTTTTGACCATAAGGCGCGTTCCGCAGGGGACTGCGCTCTTTCTGCGTGGATGCGTGCCATCCATTCGGGGCCGTCAAGCTTCGCTATCGCGCAAAGCTGCGCAATTCGCTCATCGGGGATGGGTTTCAGCTCGCCTCGCCAGGCGCTGACCATGGCCCTTGTAACCCCGAGGCGCTGGCTCAAGACGTTGTCAGACGGGAGTCCTGCCTTCTCTCGGGCTTGATCCAGTAGCACTGCCGTAGCGTTCATGTTTGCCTCTTGGTTGACACGGTGTCTGCCAATGAGTTTACATGCGCCGTGTTTGCTGATCGGCAAACACCCCGCCCCGGTCTCCCCTAGAGCCGGGAGCGGGCATCTAGGGCTAGGGGGTAGGGGAGGGGCCATGCAACTCGACGGATTGAAGCTGCACCAGCTGTACGCCGTTCGCCGCCATTGGGCGCGTCTGGGTGATTCGGCCAAGGTTGCCGAGGTCGATGCTGCCATTGATGCCCGTAATGCCCTGATTGGCGGTGCCAAGTGATCGCCGTCCTTGCGCTCGTTTCTCTGTTGCTCTTGATCGTTGGCTCGGCTGGTCTTCTCGCGTGGTTTCTCGACCGTCGCGATGCGCGCATTGATTCGGACTACCGCGCCGCTGACCTCATCGCCCAGGCATTAGCCGAGGTGCGCCGTGGATGAGCTGACTGTTCGCATTGCGATTTACGCGTTCGCAATCGGTGCTCTGTACGTGTTTGTGCGCTCCGGTGGTCGCCGTGGCTGAACCCTATCGCTATCACGGCACGTTCTGCGGCAATTGCGGCAAGCCCCGCAAGCTGCATCACGGCGATATGTGCAAGCCGTGCCATTCCCGTTTGCAGTCAATCATTGATGCGAACGCTGCTGCTCATAAGCTGCGCACAGCGCTTGATGAGTTCGACGCGTCTGTTGGTCAGATGCGTGGCATGCAGCACCGCACTGAAGAAGCCTCTGAGCGCATCCACAAGGCCAAGCGCAACGGCTCTGCGTCTCTTGCTGAGTACTACGCAGCGGGTCCGGTTGCATTGAGTCCAGAGGGCCAGCGCGAAGCGCTGGCCCTTGGGCTTGTCCCTTATAAAACAAGTGGTCAAGACGCGCCGAAGACAGGTCGCGTATCCATCGAAATAGACCCTCTGCTGGCACGGGCGCAGCGGTTGAAAAAGTCTGTCATCACGTCCGCGGAGGGTGTCAGAAATTTTGTGTGAGAGGCATACCATGATGCTGCCAAGGAGCATGTATGCCACGCAAGAAGAAGACGCCGGTGGTCACGCCGGCCATTGATCTGCCGAAG
>NZ_JBRRDW010000044.1:0-41439 GCF_056759895.1 Stenotrophomonas sp. STEN038 | reverse complement strand
GGTGCTGGTCTTTTTTTTTTTGTGCCCGTTTGGACGGGCCCCGCGCGGCGCGCCGCCCCCCCCCCCCCCCCCCCCCCCCCCCCCCCCCCCCCCCCCCCCCACTACAGGTTGGGTTTGCCGGTAAAGCCCTCTGCCGAGCCTGGCTCGGCACTACGGGTCGGGTTTGCCGGTAAAGCCTCTTGCCGAGCGTGGCTCGGCACTACAGGTTGGGTTTCGCTGGTAAAGCCCCTGCCGAGCATGGCTCGGCACTACGGGCGGTTCAGCGATACACCACGTGGCGTAGCAGCAGGAAGCTCGCGCCGGCCAGACCAATCTCGACCAGTGGCTTGGCCAGCCACGCGTATTGCAGGCCCAGCGAATGCGCCACCCAATCGATCAACCAGGTGCTGACCACGGTCAGCAGCAGCCATAGCGCAAGGAAGCGTGCAAACCGCTTCCAGCCGTGGCGCGGTTCACCTTGCGCGGCAAAGGTGTAGCGACCGTTGAGCCAGAAGCCCAGCAGGGCGCCGCTGGTTCGGCCCAGCAGATTGCCAGGTGCTACCGGCAAGCCCAACGCAGTGGCGGCGACAAATACGCCCCAGTCCAGTACCAGCTGCAGCAGGCCAATGGCGATGTACTGGCTACCCTGGCGGAACAGGCTCATGGACGCGGCGGGTCGGGTGATGGCCTGCAATGCTAACCCCTTGCGCTTAGAATCCAGAGACTCTCGAAGGAAGCTGTACGCATGACCCAGCCGCTGCACGTCATCATCCTCGCCGCCGGCGCCGGCAAACGAATGAAGTCGCTATTGCCCAAGGTGCTGCAACCCATCGCTGGGCAGCCAATGCTGGCTCACGTGATCGCTACCGCGCGCGAACTGCAGCCAACCGGTATCCACGTGGTCTACGGCCATGGTGGAGAGGCGGTGCGTGCTGCGTTCGCCGACCAACAGGACCTGCTGTGGGCCGAGCAGAGCCAGCAGCTGGGCACCGGCCATGCCGTGCAGCAGGCGATGCCGCAGGTTCCCGATACCGCGCAGGTGCTGGTGCTGTACGGCGATGTGCCATTGATGCGCGCGCAGACGCTGGGCGCGCTGTTGAACAACGGCCCGCGTCTGGCGGTGCTGGTGGCTGAGCTGGATGACCCCAGCGGCTACGGTCGTGTCGTCCGTGATGCCGAAGGCAAGGTCGCGGCCATCGTCGAGCAGAAGGATGCCAGCGACGAACAGAAGCGTATCCGCACTGTGAACACCGGCATCATCACCGCCGAGTCCACCGCACTGCGTCGTTGGCTGTCGGGCCTGTCCAACAGCAATGCCCAGGGCGAGTATTACCTGACCGACGTGTTCGCTTCTGCTGCCAGTGAATACGCGCCGGCCGAGCTGGTGCTGGTCGCCGATGCGCAGGAAGCCGAGGGCGCGAACGATCCCTGGCAACTGGCACAGCTGGAACGGGCCTGGCAGCTGCGTGCAGCCAAGGCGCTGTGCGAGCAGGGCGCGCGCCTGCTGGACCCGTCGCGCTTCGACCAGCGCGGTACGGTCAAGGTTGGCCGTGATGTGCAGATCGATGCCAACGTGATTCTGGAAGGCGAGGTCGAGTTGGGTGATGGCGTCAGCATCGGTGCCTTCGTGCGCCTGAAAGACGTCAAGCTCGGCGCCGGCACCGAGGTGCGCCCGCACTGCGATCTGGAAGGCGTTGTCAGCGAAGGTGCAGCCCAGATTGGCCCGTTTGCACGCCTGCGCCCGGGCACGGTGCTGGCCGATGGCGTGCACGTGGGCAACTTCGTGGAAACCAAGAAGGCGACCTTGGGCAAGGGCAGCAAGGCCAACCATCTGACCTATCTGGGCGACGTGGTGATCGGCAGCGGCACCAACATCGGCGCCGGCACCATCACCTGCAACTACGATGGCGTGAACAAGTTCCAGACCACGATAGGTGACAAGGTATTTGTCGGCTCCAACAGCTCGCTGGTGGCGCCGGTGACGATCGAGGACGGCGCCACGATTGGTGCAGGCTCGGTGATTACCCGTAACGCCCCGGAAGGCAAACTGACGCTGGCACGCACGCGCCAGCAGACGCTTGAAGGTTGGACGCGTCCTGTCAAAAAGTCCTGAGCCAAGGTTGGCGCAGCGTGACGAGCTCGCGCTGCTGCCGTTGATCGAAGCGCAGGCGGGTGAACGTCTGCGTGGGCATCCGGCTGCTGCGATATTCGCTGCGAGCCCCACCGAGCCGCATTTGTTTGAACAGGCATGGCAGCGCGGAATGCTGTGGGTGGTTGCCAGCGAACAGGAACTGGCCGGCTACCTGATGGCGGGTGTGCTGGGTAAGGATTTCCATATCCAGCAGATGGATGTAGCTCCGACGCACGGCCGCAAAGGCCTCGGCCGTGCCTTGCTGCGGCATGCGTTGCAGCACGCGAAGGTATCCGGACATCACCGGGCGGTGCTCACCACGCTGGGCGACGTGGCCTGGAATGCGCCCTTCTATGCCAGCGAGGGTTTCAGCGAATGGCCGTCGCAGGAATGGAGCACAGGCATGTGCGAAGTGATGGCGGCAGAGGCCGCGGCAGGTTTTCCAATGGAGCTGCGGCTGGCGATGCAGCGGCAGTTGGCATAGGTACAAGCCATTCCTTGTGGGAGCGGCTTAGGCTTTTGTAGGAGCGGCGTAAGCCGCGAAGCCGGGATACTTTCAGATCTTCGGTGTAACTGTATCGGATGCAGTGTCAGCTTCGCGGCTTACGCCGCTCCTACAAAAGGCATTGCTTTAGTCATGCGGCAACAGGATCGCCACACACAGGCCGCCGTCCTTGCGGTTCTGCAATGAGATGCGACCGCCGTGCGCTTCGATGATCTCGCGGGTCAAGGCAAGGCCAAGCCCGGTGCCATTGCGCTTGGTTGAATAGAACGGCATCAATGCGTTCTGCAGCACCGCCTCGTTCATGCCGGTGCCGCGATCCAATACCTCGATGCGCAGCCAGTTGGGCAGCCGCGCGATACGCACTTCCACCGAATCATCGGGAGCGCCATTGTCGGTGCCGGCTTCGTGCGCGTTCTTCAGCAGGTTCAGCAGCGCCTGCGAGAACTGGGATTGATCCAGGCGGCTGTACTGCTCGTCGACCATCGGCGCCATGCGGAAATGGATCTGCTGCTGCAGGCCATGCAGGAACTGGCTCCAGGCAACGGTCTGCAGCTGCGGCTGCGGCAGCTTGGCAAAGCGTGCGTAACCGCGAATGAAACCTTCCAGATGACGCGCACGTTCTTCAACGGTGCCGAAGATATCTTCGAGGCGGTCATAGCGACCGCGTCGCACCAGCTCGGCGCCGGAATGCGCCAACGAGGCAATCGGTGCCAATGAATTATTGAGTTCATGACTGATGACCCGGATCACCTTCTTCCAGGTCTGCACTTCCTGGCGGCGCAACTCGGCGGTGAGCAGACGCAACAGCAGCAACTCATGCGGGCGGCCATTCAAATGGAAGGCGCGACGCGACAGGTGATAGATCTGCTCGTCATCATCATCATCTTCGGCCGCATCCGGGTCGCGCACGGCGAACAGGCTGTCGCCGCCGCGGGCGATGGCGTTGCGCAGCTCGATCGGCATGTTCTCCAGCAGCTCATGCATGCGCTGACCTTCAAGTTTCCAGCCGCCATGCAGCAGCTTGCGCGCTGCGGTATTGGAGAAGGTCACCCGTTGCACGCCATCGCCACCATCGGTAAGCAGCAGCATCGCCACCGGCGTGTTCTGCACCATGGTGTCCAGCAGCAGCTCGCGTTGCACCAGTGATTGCCGTTGCTCGCGCAGCACGTCGCCCAGCTCGGCATGGGCCTGCACCAGCTGCGCGAACTCATCATGTCCGCGCCAATGCACGCCGAAGTTGAACTCGCCGTCGCGGTAACTGCTGGTGGTACCTGCCAGCGCCCGCAGCAGCGAGCGGATCGGCGCGGTGGCGCGGCTCAGCGCCCACCACATCGCGGCCAGCAGCAGGATGGTGGACACGCTCACCACCACCCAGCCGCGGTCCATCCAGTAGGCCAGGAACCACGGCAAGGCCGCAGCCAGCGCCAGCACCGGCAGCAGGCGCAGGAACAGGGTGAAGGTGAAGGAGCGCGTTTTCACTGGTCGGTGCTCACTCGCGCGGGATGCCGTGGCGGTCCATGCGGCGGTACAGCGCCTGTCGGCTCAGGCCGAGCTCGGCGGCGGCCTGGGCGATCACACCGCCGGCACGTTCCAAGGCGCTGACGATGTGCTCGCGGTCAGGCTCGTCGGCCGGTGCGGTAGGCCGTGCCGGCGCGCGTGGCAGGTTCAGGTCCGCGGCTTCGATGCGCGGGCCTTGAGCGAGCAGGGCGGCGCGCTGGATCACGTTGCGCAGCTCGCGCACATTGCCCGGCCAGTTGTGGCGCTGCAGTGCCTGCAACGCCGGCGCTGCCAGCGGCTTGCCGTCGGCGAGGAAATACTGCGCCAGCGGCAGGATGTCCTCGCGCCGTTCGGCCAGCGGCGGCAGGCTGAGCTCGACGGTATTGAGCCGGTAGTAGAGATCTTCGCGGAAGCTGCCGGCGCGGATCATTGCCGGCAGGTCGGCATTGGTGGCGCTGACCACGCGCACCTTGACCTGCCGTTCGCGGTTGGAGCCGAGCCGCTCGAAGCGCCCGGTTTCCAGCACGCGCAGCAGTTTCATCTGCCCGGTCAGCGACAGGTTGCCGATTTCGTCGAGGAACAAGGTGCCGCCATCGGCTGCCTCGAACTTGCCCTCGCGGGCCTTGTTGGCGCCGGTGTAGGCGCCGGCCTCGGTACCGAACAGCTCGGCCTCGATCAGTTCGGAGGGAATAGCGCCACAGTTCAGCGCGACAAACGGACCTTTCTTGTGCGCGGAATTGGCCTGGATGATCTCGGCGATCTTCTCCTTGCCGGCGCCGTTCGGGCCGGTGATCAGCACCGGCAATTCCGAGCGCGCGACCTGGCAGGCGAGGGCGATGATGCGCTCGCTGGAGGGGTCGGCGAACACCAGCCCGCGCAGATCGTAGCGATCATGCAGCGCCTGCTGCTGGCGCTGCTCGCGGGCGCGGCGGCGGGCCAGTTCGCGGCGTGCTTCGGCCAGTTCCAGCAGGTTGTTGACCGTGGTCAGCAGGCGGCCGTCGTCCCAGGGCTTGGCCAGGTAGTCGGAGGCACCGGCCTTGACCAGCTCCACCGCGCTGTCCAGGTGGGTCCACGCCGTGAGCAGGATGACGGGCAGGTCCGGATGCGCCTGGCGGATGCGCCGGAACAGATCCTGGCCTTCCTCGCCGGAGGTGGTGTCGGCGGTGAAGTTCATGTCCTGCAGGACCAGATCGAATTCATGCTCGGCCAGCATCGCCAGGCCCTGCTCGGGCGAGGTGGCGTGGCGGGTGTCGATGTCGTGCAGGGAGAACAGCACATCCAGCGCGGTGGCCACGGCGGTGTTGTCGTCGATGATCAGGATCTGTGGCATCGGTTGTCGCAGAAGAAGATTGGGGACGCAGCGCGGGCGCTGAAGTCAGCACATTACACGCTGCCGAATGTGTTGGCTGGTAGTTGTGACAGTGCCATATCGAAGCCCGACAACGCTACATGGTGAGCAGCTTGTTGTGCGGCCCGTGGGGGTTGGTGCCGCCCCGCATCCAGTCCCTGGTTCATGGCGTCGCCGGGCGGTGCGCATAGCTCAGCACCCGCGTTGCCTGCCACTGGCCATCACGCAGCCGCCAGATGATGACGAAGTCGGCCAGACCGTCACAGTGCTCGCCTTTGAGGTCGCAGAACTGATGTTGACCGCGTGCGATCGCACCGAAATCCTTGATCGGGAAGACCTCCAAAGTGCCCGGCAGCAACTGCCGGGTGTAGTTGCCGCAGACATGCTTGCGGGTGTTCGCCAGCATGGCGTCGCGGGTCCAGGTGACGCCGCCGTTGTCGTGGTAGAACTCGATCGCCGGGTCGAAGTAGCCGGCGTGCTTCTCGAACTGTGCCGGATCGCTGCAGTGGTTGAAGCTGTCGAACATGCCGTGGTCGAGTGCGGCGATGGTGTCGTACAGGTTGGCGTTGTCGGCATCAGCGGCATGCACGGACATCATCGGCAGCGAGCAGAGCATCAGCAGCAGGCACGTCAGCTTGGTTTTCATCGGGCGACTCCGGTAAGTATTCAAGAATGGTCAGGCAGCGCGTGTGGCCACCGCCGGTGGCACCGACGCCGCGCGACGCGCGGGCCCAAGCACGGCGATCTGCCCCAGCAGCAACAGCAGTACCGCCGCGATAGGCAGGTACATCAATGGCAGCCGTGGTAGCTCGTAGCGGTTCATCAGCAGCAGATTTAGTGCGTAGGCCAGGATCAGGCCAACGACGATGCCGGCGCTGCTCAGTACCAGGTTTTCCAGCTGGAAAGCGCGCAGGATGTGCTTGCGGGTGGCTCCCAAGGCACGGCGGATGCCGATCTGGCGCGTACGCTGCTGCACCCAGAAACTGGCAAGGCCGACGATGCCGAACGCGGTGACCGCCAACAGCGCGATGCAGACCGCCAGCAACAGCCAGATCACCGAGCGATCACGATGGTGAAAGTCGTCACGCATACGTGCCACCGTGCCCTGTTCCTCGATGATGCGGTTGGGGTCGGCCTTGTTCAACGCGGCGATGGCAGCCTTCAGCACGGCCTCGCGTTGCTCGGGGCTGGTGCGCAACGCATAGGCGCCGTTGGAAACGCGGACCGGAAAAACCATGCTGTCAAAGCGGCCGCTGAACGCGCCAGCCTCGCCCGGTGCCAGCAGGTCATCGATCACGCCCACGACCTGGGTCGGTTTGCTACCCCAGACATAGATGTTGCTGCCCACCGCGTTGCCATCCGGGAACAAGGACTTGGCCAGTGAGTGGCTCAACAGCACGCTGGGTACGACAGGATCGGCGTCGCCACCGACGAAGGCGCTGTTCTCCACGTATTCGTCGGGCTTGAAGCCGCGGCCTTCGCGTAGCTGCAGGCCAAAGGTCGGCAGCAACTGGCCGTCGTCCATGTAATTGGTGGCATGTACCGTCGGGCGCGTCTGGTTCGGCTGCAGGCGGATGCCCGAGCCCCAGACATTGCTGCCATACGGGATCTGGTTGATGCTGCTGGCCGATTTCACACCCGGGACGGCTGCAAGCGCGGCGAGATCCTGCTTGCGCAAGGCGTCGTAGTTGACGTCCGGCAGCAGGCTGCTGGTGGCCAGGTAGACCAGCTCATCTTCGGCCACGCCACTGTGCAGCTGGATCTGCGCAACGCGGTTGCTGATGATGAAAACCGCGTTGCAGATGATGGCACAGCTGATCGCGATCTCGAACACCACCAGCAGTGCGGCAATCTTCTGGCGGGACAGCATCGACAGGGTAGGGCGGATGTCCAAGGGGGTTCTCCATGGCGGCGAAAGCTGCCGTTGCTGACGGGATGGGTTCAATGCCAGCCCGTCATTGGCTCTTGAGCTGGAGTGCGGGAGGAATCTGCATCGCCCGCCACGCCGGCAGCAGGCCGGCGATCAGGCTGACCCCGACCGCCAGCACGAAGGTCATCCACAACGTGGTCGTGTCCATCTGCGCCAGCTTTGCGTACTCATCCGGTTGCTGGCGGATCAGCCACAGGCCCATCGCCGCGAAGCCCAGCCCCAATACACCGCCGGCCAGTCCGATGAAACCGGCTTCGGTCAGGCATTGTTTGAAGATGTCCGCGCGTGAAGCACCGAGCGAGCGGCGCACGCCGATCTCGCCGCTGCGGCGCAGGAACTTGGCCAGCAGCAGGCTGACGGTATTGATCAGGCACACAAGCAGGAAGCCGAAGGCCAGCCACATCTGCAGGCGCACGTCGTTGGGCACGATGCGATTGAAGTCCAGCCAGCCCATCACGTCGTGCAGGCGCACATTGGTCGGGCGCTCGAAGCGGCCGCTTGCGCGTTGGGTTTCGGAATAGTCAGCGAGGTACTTCAGGTAGTCGCGGGCCTTGTCAGGCGTGTCCAGCTCCACCCAGTACTGCAGCCACGCACACGGCGCAGTGAGGCCGCGATTGCCCTCGTCATCATTGCCGCTGCCCCAGCAGTTCATGTTTCCCTGGGTGTCCAGCTTCAGCGCGCGCGAGGTGGAGAACGGCAGCAGCACCTGCTCGGCGCCACCATAGCGTTGACTGGTCAGGTCATAGAAGCGCGGCGCTGGCTTCCAGTTGCCGAGAAGGCCAATCACGCGGAACACGCCTTGCGGCAGACGCAGCTCCTTGCCGATCACGTCCTCGCTGCCGTACAGCCGCTGCGCCAGCTTGCGATCGATGACCGCAACCAGCGCACGACCGTCATCCTCAGCCGCACTCCATGCATTGCCTGCCGCCAGCGGCACCTCGAACATCGGGAAGAAATCCGCCGAGGTGTAGCGCGTCATCGCCCGGAACGGCTGCGCGGTGTTGCCAGCGGGCAGCACCGTCACCGAACCTGCGCTCATCAGCGCCTGCCGATCACCGCGTTTCTGCCGCAGCAGCTCCTCGGCGTCGTAGCGGGTCATCTGTTCCAGCGGATCTGATTCCAGCGTGGCGTCCTTGCCGAGACTGCGCGGTTCCAGCTGCGGGTAGAACAGCTGCTTGCTCTTATGTGGAATCGGGTCCCCCGACAGCACGACGTACAGGCCGAGGGTGGTCATGGTCGCGCCGATACCTACCGCGATGGTCAGTACCATCAAGGTGGTCAGCACCTTGTTGCGGCCGAAGCCGCGCCAGGCCAGTTGCAGGTAATAGCCGAACATGTCCCTTCCTTGAGCTGTCAGATCAGGTGCTGCGGGTAGCCACCGCTGGTGGAATCGACGCGGCTTTGCGGGCCGGGCCAAACACGGCGATCTGGCCAAGCAGCCACAGCAGCACCGCGCCTACCGGCAGGTACAGCAGCGGCAGGCGCGGCAGCTCGTAGCGACCCATCAGCCACTGGTTTAGCAGGTAGGCCAACAACATGCCGACCACGATGCCGATGCCGGCCAGCAGGAAGTTCTCGGTCTGGAAGTAACGCAGGATCTGCGCCCGGGTTGCACCCAGTGCACGACGGATGCCGATCTGCTTGGTGCGCTGCTGCACCCAGAAGCTGGCCAGGCCGATGATGCCCAGCGCGGTCACCAGCAACAGCAGGCCGCTGACGATCAGCAGCAGGCCGATCATGTCGCGGTCGTTGGCGAAGTTCTTGGCACGCTTTTCCTCAACGGTCTGTTTGGTCCAGACCAGGCGGTTGGGATCGTTCTTGTCCAGCGTGGCCAACGCCTGCTTCAGCACTTCGTCACGACGTCCCTGCTCGGTGACGCGCAGGATGTAGCGGCCGCCGTTGGAGAAGTTCATGCGGATCGGGAAGATGATCGAATGCGTGCGGTTGTTGTTCTGCATATTCGGGCGCAACAGGGTCTGCGCCACGCCCACCACGGTCACCGGGATGTTGGCCATGTACAGGGTCTTGCCAACCGCATTGCCGTCCGGGAAGAACTGCTTGGCCATGGCTTCGGTGAGGATGGCCGGTGCTTTCAGCTTGCCCAGGTCTTCCACTTTCTCAAGTACATCGCTGCTCTGGTACTCATCGGCATTGAAATCGCGGCCGGCGACCAGCTTGACTCCAAGGGTCTTGAGCGCGTTCTCGCCAACCATGTACTGGGCGCCATTGATCGACTGCGCTTCGGGCTCCGCAGTGGCGGCCAACGAGGTGTTCCAGGAGCCGCCCTGGAACGGCAGCTGGTTGACGATGGCCACGCTCTCGACGCCGGGGATGCCACGCAGCGAGGCGATGTCCTCGGCGGTGCGGGCGTCGGCATCAACCTGCTCACCGATACCGCTCAGGCCGATCTCGATCAGGTGGTTGTCATCGATGCCACTTGCCAGCTGCATCGCGTCGATGCGCTGCGACACGATGAACAGTGCATTGCAGATGATGGCGCAGCTCAGCGCGATCTCCAGCACGATCAGTGCGGCGGCTGTCTTGTGCCGCGACAGCGTGGAGAGGATGGGGCGGATTTCCATGAGGTTTCTCCGGGGAAGCGTGGAGCTGGGAATGGGGTCTGGTTGGGAGAGGCGAGGGCGACAGCAACTGCACCCCTCCCTGGCGCTCCCCTGCGCGTTGCGCAAGGGAGGGGGTAATGGCGTTACTGACTCTTGAGCTGCAGTGCCGGGGTTACCTGCATGGCACGCCAGGCAGGCAGGATGCCGGCGAGCATGCTGGCCAACACCGCCAGGGCGAAGGTGACCAGCAACATCGAGCCGTCCAGGTGGGCGAGCGAGGCGTACTCGGCCGGCCGCTGGCGTACCGCCCACAGGCCAAACAAGGCAAACACCAATCCGAGCAGGCCGCCGGCCAGGCCAATCGTGCCGGCCTCGATCAGGCACTGTTTGAAGATTTCGGCGCGGCTGGCGCCCAGTGCACGGCGCACGCCGATCTCGCCGCTGCGACGCAGGAACTTGGCCAGCAGCAGACCAACGGTATTGACCAGGCAGACCAGCAGGAAGCCGAAGGCCAGCCACATCTGCAGGCGCACGTCGCCCGGCACTGCATTGCGGTATTCCATCAGGTCCATCACATCACGCAGGCGGGTGTTGGCCGGGCGCTCGAAGCGGCCAGCAGCGCGCTGCTGTTCGGAGTAGTTGTCCAGGTAGGCCTTGAAGTCCTTGGCGTCGCTGGGCGAGTTCAGCTCGACCCAATACTGGATCCACGAGCACGGCACGTTCACTGCGGTGGCGTCATTGACCAGCTCGCGGCCGAAGCAGTTCATGCTGCCATTGCGGCCCAGCTTGAGCTCCAGTGCGGTGCTGAAGGGCAGGTAGACATCTTCCTCGGAGTCGAACTTGCCCGAGTACAGGTCGTAGAACTTGGGGGCGGGCTTCCATTCCTTGAGTACGCCGACGATGCGCATGGCATTGCCTTCGACCAGCACTTCCTTGCCGACGCTGTTCTCGCCCTTGAAAAGCTTGTCATTGAGGGTATCGCTGATCACGGCGACGCGGCTGCGGCCCTGGTCCTCATCGCCACTCCAGCCCTGGCCGAATGCGAACGGCGAATCGAACATCGGGAAGAAGTCGGCCGAGGTGTAGCGCATGCTGATGCTGAAGGGTTTGAGCGCGTCGATGCGCGGGTCGACGATTCCGCTACCGCCGGTCATCATCGCCTGGCGCGGCGCCTTCTTCTGCCGCAGCAGTTCTTCGGAGTCAAAGCGCGTCATCTGCATTTCGGGCTCTTCGCCCGGCTTGTAGCCTTCCTTGGTGTAGGGGTCCAGCTGCACATAGAACAGACGATCGCTCTTGTGCGGGATCGGGTCGCCGGACAGCACCTTGAACACGGTCAAAGTGGTCATCGCCGCACCAATGCCGAGCGCGATGGCCAATACCATCAGTGCGGTCAGGATCTTGTTGCGGCCGAAGCTGCGCAGCGCAAGTTTGAAGTAGTAACTGAACATGGACGATCCTTGGCAGCTCAGGCGCTGCGGGTGGCGACGATGGGCGGGATGGAAGCAGCGCGCAGGGCAGGGCCGATGACGGCGGCCTGGCCCAGCAAGCACAGCAGTACGGCACCCAGCGGCAGGTAATACAGCGGCAGCCGGGGAATCTCGAAGTAATGCATCAACAACTGGTTGCCGGTGTAGGCCAGCAGCATGCCGAGCACGATGCCGGCGCTGGTCAGCAGCAGGTTCTCGGTCTGGAAGTAGCTGATGATCTGGCGCCGGGTCGCACCCAGGGCACGGCGCACGCCGATCTGTTTGGTACGTTGCTGCACCCAGAAGCTGGCCAGGCCGATGATGCCCAGCGCGGTGACCAGCAGCATCACCAGGCAGATGCCGAGCAGCAGGCGCGTCATGCTGCGGTCCTGCTGGAAGTAGACCTCGCGCAGTTGCTGCAGCGTCTTGCTGTAGTCGGCGGAGATGATTGCCTCCGGAGTGACTTTCGGGGCAGCGGCGACGGCGTCGCTGACGATACGCTGCAGGTCACGCGGGTTGGCACGGATTACATAGGTGCCGGCCTGCGCATCGCTGGTCACCGGTACGATCACCGACCACTCCATGCCGGCCAGGCCGTTCTCGCTGCGACCCGGGTCCGGGCGCGAGAAATGCGCCAGTACACCGGCCACGGTGAGCTGGTAGTCGCCCATCCACAGCTGCTTGCCCAGCGGGTCCTGGCCCGGCCACAGGTGCCTGGCAAAGGCCTGGGTGATCCATACCTGGGCGTGCGCGGGCAGGAAATTCTCCACCGGCTGGTAGTCGGCCTCGTTGAACATGCGGCCCTGCACCGGCTTCAGCTGCAACGCGTCGATTGCACCCGCGTCCATCGTGTAGAAATGCGGCACGCCGCCATGGTGCTTGCCTTCCCGGTCCAGTGAGACACCGGCAGTGCCGGCTCGCTGGCCGAACGGCACGGCGTTGAGGACGCCCACCGCCTGCACGCCGGCCTGGCCGCGCAGCTGCTGCAGCCAGCGGCTGTTGACGTCGACTTCGCTGCAGGAGTCACAGTCGAGCAGGCTGAGTGTTGCGATGGAGGCCTCGTCGACGCCGCTGTTCATGCCGATCAGTTCCATCCGCGATGCGGCCAGGAACAGGGCATTGCACAGCACCGCGCAGGCCAGTGCGATTTCGAGCACGATCAGGCTGGCAGCGATGCGATGCCGCGACAACGTGCTGATGATGGGTTTGATATCCAGGGTCATCGCTTACAGCGCCTTGATCTGCAGGGCCGGATCGATGCGGGCGGCACGCAACGCCGGCAGCAGTCCAGCAAGAACGGTGGTGGTCACCGCAGTGACGAAGGTGAGGCCAAGCATGGTCATGTCCAGCTGCACCATGTCGGCATAGGCCAGTGGTTGCTGGCGGATGCTCCACAAGCCGACCAGCGTGAACAGCAGCCCCAGCACCGCACCGCCAACGCCGATCAAGGCCGCCTCGATCAGGCACTGCTGGAACACCATTGCGCGGGTGGCACCGAGGGCGCGCAGTACACCGATCTCGCCGGTGCGACGCAGGAACTTGGCCAGCAGCAGGCCGATGGTGTTGAACAGGCAGATCACCAAAAAGGCCAGCGCCATCCATGCCTGCAGCTTGACGTCGCGCGGCACTACGCCGTTGTAGTCCATCCATTCCATCAGGCTGCGCAGGCGCGTCAGTTCTGGCTGGCTGATGCGGCCCAGCTGCTGTTGCTGCTGCACATAGGCCTGCAGGTGTTGCTGGTAAGCAGCAACCTTGGCCGGGCTGTCCAGCTGCACCCACAACTGCAGCCACACGCAATCGGTGTTTTCCAGATGGCCCGGCTTCTCCGGCAGCGTGTTGCAGGTGAACTGCTGGAAGTTGCCGGCGTTGATCTGCAGGCCGGTGAAGAACGGCACCATCACGTCTTCGACCGGCCGGTAGTAGTCGGCCGTATCGCCCTGTGCGAAGCGGCCACCGGCGACGGTGTAGAACAGGGGCGATGGGCGCCATGGTTTGAGCACGCCGATGATGCGCACTTCGCTGTCGCGGATGCGCAGCATCTTGCCGGTGCTGTCCTTGCCATCGAACAGGCGCTGGTTCAACTCCGAGGAGATCACCGCAACGCGGGCGCGGCGCTGGTCATCCTCGGCCGACCAGCCGGCGCCGTAGGCCATCGGTACCTGGAACATCGGGAAGAAATCGGCGGTGGTGGACAGCAACGTGGTCATCATCGCCGGCTCTTGGCTACCGGGAGCGGACAACTTGGCGGGGCTGTCCACCACCAGAGCCTTGCGATCGGCAGGACCGTCACGCCACAGGTCCGTCGCCGAGGTGTAGTCGAGCATGTCCAACGGTTCGCGGCGGGCCCGCTCACCCCGCACCGATGCATCCACCTGCGGGTAATAGATCTGCCCACTGCGCCCGGGCAGGGGGTCGCCCGAGAGCAGGTGCTTTACCGTCAGCGTGGTCATCGACGCGCCAATGCCCATCGCAATCGACAGCACCATCAGTGCGGTCAGCACGGGGGTGCGGCGCAGGCTGCGCAGGCCTTGGCGGAGGTGGTAGGCGAACAGCGACATGCGCGGGATCAGCCCTGGTTGTCGGCGACGGCGGCGATGCGGGCAGCGTGTGCCAGCACCGGCTCGCGGATCAGGTCGGTGGCCTGGCCGTCGACGATGTGCACGTTGCGCTGGGCGCGTGCAGCCAGTTCCGGATCATGGGTCACCATGACGATGGTGGTGCCCTGGCTGTTGATCTCTTCCAGCAGCTCCATGACGCCACGTGCCATCTGCGTATCCAGGTTGCCGGTCGGTTCGTCGGCCAGCAGCAGGCGCGGGCTGCCAGCCAGGGCGCGGGCGATTGCTGCACGCTGCTGCTGGCCGCCGGACAGTTCGGCCGGGTAATGCTTCATGCGCGAACCCAGGCCGACATCGCTCAAGGCCTTTTCGATGCGCTGCTTGCGCTCGGCCGACGGCATGCCGCGGTAGCGCAGCGGCACATCGACGTTGTCGAACAGGTTGAGGTCGGGGATCAGGTTGAAGCCCTGGAAGATGAAGCCGATCTTCTGGTTGCGCAGGCGCGAGCGGGCGTCATCGCCGAGGTGGCTGACGTCCTGGCCATCAAGCAGGTACTGGCCGCTGGTGAAGGTTTCCAGCAGGCCGGCAATGTTGAGGAAGGTGGTCTTGCCCGAACCCGACGGGCCGGTGACCGCGACAAACTCGCCTTCGCGTACATGCAGGTCCAGCGAACGCAGCGCATGGGTTTCAACCTGTTCGGTACGGAAGACCTTGGAGACGGATTGCATCTGGAGCATGGGTATTCCTTTCAGCGACGGGGAATGTGGAGCGGTGGCGTGGGACGGGTATTGCAAAGGTGAGGCGATGGATCAGGGAGTCGAGAACCGGGAGTGGAGTTTCAGCGTTGGCGGCAGGGTTCACGACGCCCCGGACGACTGCAGCTGTTCCCAATCCCGACTCTCAGCTCTCAATCAGTTGATCGACACGCGTTCGATGTCGCCGAACAGATCGGCACCGGAGACGACGATCTTTTCGCCCGGCTGCAGGCCGGAGACGATCTCGACTTCGCCCAGGCTGCTGACGCCGGTCTGGATCGGACGACGCACCGCAGTGCCGCCGCTGACCACATAGGCGTAACGACCACCGGACTGTTCGACGAACGGGCCGCGCTCAACCTTGAGCACGTTGTTGCGGGTATCCAGCAGGATGCGTGCGCTCATGCGCTGGCTCTGGCGCAGGCCCGGCGGCTGCTTGTCGGAGAAGCGCAGGCGGGCGACGACTTCGCCATTGACCACTTCCGGCGACACCGCGGCGATCTCACCCGGGAACGGCTGGCCGGAGCCGCTGGTCAGCTGTGCCGGCATGCCGATCGCCAGATCACGGGCGAAGCTTTCCGGCACCTTGATTTCAATTTCGAAGCGCGACAGATCGACCACGCCGAGGATCGGGGCGTTGGTGGCGACCTGGGTGTGCTGGGTAGCCTGCACCTGGCCGACCTGACCGTCGAACGGTGCGCGCAGAGTCAGCGCATCGACCTGGCGCTTCACTTCAGCCACCACCGCTTCCTGGCGATCCGCCATCAAGCGCTTGTTGCGCGCATCCAGGCTCGCCCCCTGGCTTTGCAGGCTGGCGTCCTGCTGGGCGTGCTGCAGCTCGATCTGGGCTTTCTTCAGTTCGTCCTGGGCCTTGGCCAGGTCGACCTGCGGCACCGCGCCGCCATCGAAGCCACGCTGGTAGCGCTGCAGGTCGCGTTCGGCGGCGGTGCGCACCAGGCCGGCCTGGTCGGACAGCTTGGCGCCGGTGGCGCGGGCCAGGGTGGCGTCCAGTGCGGCGCGGCTGGCTTCGGCCTCCAGGCCGGCCAGCGTCGCCTGTTCCTGCGCCAGTTTGCTGCGCAGTTCCGGGCTGTCGATCACCGCCAGCTCCTGGCCCTGCTTGACGACGTCACCAGCGACCACCTTCAGGGTCACGGTGCCAGCGGAGATGGCGTACAGCACCGGGCTGTTGGCAGCGATGACGCGGCCGTCGGCGGCGATGTCGCGGACCAGGTCGCCGCGCTTGACCTCGGCAATGCGCAGGCGGTCACCGTCGAACGAGCGGCTGGCGCCCAGCCAGTTGCTGACGACGTAGCCAATGCCGGCGACCACCACCACGGTGATCACCGCCGGCCACATGTAGCGACGCCACACGGGTTGCGGGCGCTGGGTACTTACCTGGTCCTGGGCGGAGGTGTCGCGGATCATCGTCGGCTTCGCTGCTGGGTTTGTTATCCATTAAGCAGGTCGCGTGCCAACTCCAAGGCATTGAATTTGTTTGGAAAATATTCAGTGATGTGAGTGTCCGGGTGTCCGCGGACGCTCGCGCGGACAGTGTCCGCTTGCTGATGTCCCGACATGTCCGCTGGTTGTCTGATCCAGCTGGCTTAGAATGTCCGTTCGTAATCACCAATGGATAGGCTATGTGCGGGATTGTTGGGGCGATCGCTGATCGCGATGTGGTTCCGGTACTGATTGAAGGACTCAAGCGGCTGGAATACCGCGGCTACGATTCCTCCGGCATAGCGGTGCTCGATGCCGAACACATCCGTCGCGTGCGCCGCACCGGCCGTGTTGCTGAAATGGAAGGGGCGGCCATTGCCGAACAGTTCCATTCGGTGCTGGGCATCGGCCATACCCGCTGGGCCACCCACGGTGGTGTGACTGAATCCAACGCCCATCCGCATATCAGCCAGGGCGTGGCGCTGGTGCATAACGGCATCATCGAGAACCACGAGGAGCAGCGCGAGAAGCTGCTTGCGCTGGGTTATGTATTCGAGTCGCAGACCGATACCGAAGTCATCGCCCACCTGATCCACCATCACCTCAAGGCCGATCAGGACGATCTGCTCAGCGCCCTGCAGCGCACGGTCAAGGAATTGACCGGAGCCTACGCGCTGGCCGTGATCAGTGAGAACGAGCCCGAGCGCATGGTGGTGGCACGCATGGGCTGCCCGCTGCTGATCGGCCTTGGCGATGGCGAGAATTTCGTCGCCTCCGACGTATCGGCCATCCTGCAGGCCACCCGCCGTGTGATGTTCCTGGAAGAGGGCGACACGGCTGAGCTGACCCGCCAGGGCGTGCGCGTTTTCGATACCAACAATGCACCCGCGCAGCGCGAACAGCGCATGTCGGATGTGTCGTTGGCCTCGCTTGAGCTGGGCCCGTACCGCCACTTCATGCAGAAGGAAATCCACGAGCAGCCACGCGCGCTGGCCGACACCGTCGAGGCAGCGATCGATGCGGGTGGATTCCCGGCAGCGCTGTTCGGACAGAACGCCGAAGCAGTGTTCAAGGACATCGAAGGTGTACAGATCCTGGCCTGCGGCACCAGTTATTACGCTGGCCTGACCGCGCGCTACTGGATCGAGGCCATCGCCGGCCTGCCGTGCAGCGTGGAGATCGCCAGCGAATACCGTTACCGCGCCGCTTATGCCAATCCGAAGCACCTGATCGTCACCATCTCCCAGTCCGGCGAAACCCTGGACACGATGGAGGCGCTCAAGTACGCCAAGTCGCTGGGTCACAAGCACACGCTGTCGATCTGCAACGTGCCGGAAAGCGCGATTCCGCGTGCCAGTGAACTGGTCTGCTACACCCGCGCCGGTGCCGAGATCGGCGTGGCCTCGACCAAGGCCTTCACCACCCAGCTGGCCGCGCTGTTCCAGCTGACCGTGGTGCTGGGCAAACTGCACGGCAAGGTTGATGCCGAGCAGGAGAGTGGTTATCTGGAGCAACTGCGGCATCTGCCGGGCAGCGTGCAGCACGCCTTGAACCTGGAGCCGCAGATCATCGCCTGGGCCGAACGTTTCGCCGGCAAGTCGAATGCGTTGTTCCTCGGCCGCGGCCTGCATTACCCGATCGCCTTGGAAGGCGCGCTCAAGCTCAAGGAGATTTCCTATATCCATGCCGAGGCCTACCCGGCCGGCGAGCTCAAGCACGGCCCGTTGGCGCTGGTGGATGCGGAAATGCCGGTGGTGGTGATTGCCCCCAACGACAGTCTGCTGGAGAAGGTGAAGTCCAACATGCAGGAAGTGCGTGCGCGTGGCGGTGAGCTGTTCGTGTTCACCGACCAGGACAGCAACTTCAATGCCTCCGAGGGCGTGCATGTGATCCGCACCCCGCGCCATGCCGGCGTGCTCAGCGCCATCGTCCACACCATCCCGGTGCAGATGCTGGCCTACCACACCGCGCTGGCACGCGGCACCGACGTGGACAAGCCGCGCAACCTGGCCAAGAGCGTTACCGTGGAGTAATGCAGGTGTCACGGGGGCGTAACCGGGCCTATGGATAATTACTCCCAGCAGCCCGGTCCTCTCTCCCCCGACGTTGCTCGAAGCCCGGCCCAGCGCCGGGCTTTTGCTTTGTCCAAGCAGTGGTTGCGCGTCTGTGGTGGCACGGCACAACTGCCTGTGAGCCCTGGAAGCCGGTCCATGGTGCGAATACCGGGCGGCGACGGGCTAAGCTGCCCGCCGTTGTGATCGCGAGCTGAACCAGTTGTTCTTCAGAAGTACCCAAATCGCCCCTTGCCACGCACTGCATGGTCAAGGGGGCACTGTGTCCGTTGCTCCTGCCATTGGGAGTGGGTGATGAGGGTGCGGAAAAGCCACGATCGGCAAGGTCCGGGCGGGAGACGATGATGGAGCCGGCCGGACAGGACCAGCCCGGGCGCGATTTCGCTGCGCTGGCGGTCCACGACTACAGCGCCGAGCTGCACCGCTACCTGCGCCGGCGGGTGGCCGAGGCGCAGGATCTGGGTGACCTGGTGCAGGAGGTCTACCTGCGCCTGCTGCGCGTGCAGAACATTGAAACCGTGCGTAATCCACTTGCCTACATCTATGGCATCGCCGCGCACGTGGCCAGCGAGTTCAACATGCGCCAGCGTCAGGGCCGGCTGCTGTACGACTCGACGGTGGTGGATGCGGTATCCGAAAACCCGGGGCAGGCCGCTTTCAGCGAAGGCGGTGGCTTCTTCGAGCGGCAGGTGGGCGATGCGCTGGCGCAGCTGCCGGCCAACCGGTTGGCGGTGCTGCTGCTGGAGCGGCGCGAAGGCCTGAGCCATGCGCAGATCGCGCAGAAGCTGGGGCTGAGCGTGCATACGGTGAAGAAATACAGTGTCGAAGCGCTGGCGCATGTACGCGCGAGCTTGGAACGATGAACAGGATGTTGATCCTGCGAGAGGCAGGGCGGGTGAAACCATGAATATCTATCGCACATCGCCGCAACAGAGCCGGGAGCGCGCCGCACGCGAGGCGGCGGAGTGGCTGCAGGTCATGGGCGAAACGCCCAGCGATGCGGACCGCGCCGGCTTTGCCGCCTGGGTGGCGCGCTCGCCGCTGCACTTGGAAGAGCTGCTGATGGCGCAGCTGGTGCAGCGCGAGCTGGCCTCCAGCGCCGCGCTGCAGTCCGTCGACCTGGATTCGGTGCTGGCGCAGGCGCAGGCCATGGACAACGTGGTGCCGCTGCACGATGCACCCAGTGCTGTAGTGGGGCCGAGGCCGCCGGAGCGCAAACCAGCCACGCGTGGACGTCGCCACAGGCTGGGCTGGGCGCTGGTGGCGGGCGTTGCCGGTTGCGCACTGCTGGCCGGCAGCTGGACCCTGCTGCAACCAGAGGTGCCGGTCCACCAGTACGCCAGTGCGGTCGGTGAACAACGCAGCATCGCTCTGGCCGATGGTTCGATGGTCACCCTTGCGCCGGCTTCCTATATCGCCGTGCGTTTCAGCGCGGGCGTGCGTGACATCGAGTTGCGTGATGGTGAGGCCACCTTCGACGTGGCACATGACACAAGCCGCCCGTTCCGTGTGCATGCCGGCGACAACACGGTGCAGGCGGTGGGCACGCGTTTCACCGTCAACCGGCTGCCTTCGGGCACGCTGGTTGCGGTCAGCGAGGGCAAGGTGAAGGTGACGGCCAACAGCAATTGGCTGGAATCGCTGTGGCGCGATGATGCATCGACGCTGGAAGCGGGCAAGGCCAAGGTCGAATCGCTGGGCCGCCCGGCGGCATTGTCTGCCGGTGAGCAGGCGCGCATACCGCAGGGGCAGCAGGCCATGCTGCGGATGCCGCTGGAAGCACCGAGCGCGCCGGCAGATGGCAAGCGCCGCCTGAGCTTCCGCAACGACACCCTGGCCGACATCATCAGCGAGTTCAACCGCTACAACCCGCGGCCCATCGTGGTCACCGATCCGCTGATCCGCGAGCAGCGCTACAGCGGCGTGTTCTATGCCGACGATGCCGATTCCTTCCTGCAGTTCCTGGAATGCTGCTCGCAGCTGCAGGTCAGCCGCCAAGCTGATCGTAGTGTGATCGGCAACCGCGGCAGTCGTCAGTAAGCAGCAAAGCAGGTTCCAGGAAAAATATTTTTGCCCATGAGTACCCTTTTCCCGCACTTGGACACACGGATGTAACAAGAGGCTGGTTCCGCGCAAGGCGGCTCCGGTTGCTCGGTAACCATTCGATGTCTTTCGGGGGCGAATTATCCATGGGGTCCAGCACTATTCTTCATAAGCACGCGTTGGTGAAGGCGGTAGCGCTCGCGCTGCTGGTCGGCACCGGCAATGTGGCGGTGGCACAGTCAGCACCGGCAGCCGATACGGTTGCCGATGCGGCGGTGTTCCAGTTTGATGTGCCAGCGCAGTCACTGGCCTCGGCACTTGAGGTGTTTGCCGAGCAGAGCGGGCTGCAGGTGGTCTATGCCGGCGGTGCCGGCAGTGGCGTGCAAAGCGGCGCGGTCAATGGCCGCCTTGCTGCGGACGCTGCCTTGCAGCAGCTGCTTGCGCCTACCGGCTATACGTCTGCCTACATCAATGCCAAGACCGTGGCCATCCGCCCGCGCAGCAGCGCTGGCGATGTGGTTGAACAGGCGGGCGGCAATGCCGAAACGCTGGAGACCATCAATGTCACCGGTACCTACCTGAAGAACATCGATCCTGCCTCGCCGCTGATCGTGATTGATTCGCAGCTGATCGAAAGCCGTGGTTATGCCTCGATTGAAGACGTGTTGCGCAACCTGCCGCAGAACTTCTCCAACCGCACCAGCGCCTCGCGCGCGCTGGGTGAGAAGGAGTTCGGCAGCACGTATGGCGATGGTGTGTCCGGGCTGGGCTCGTCTGGTGCGAACCTGCGTGGCCTGGGCAGCCGCTCCACGCTGATCCTGGTCGATGGCCGTCGTCGCAGTGGTTCGGCACAGGCGCAGGGCGCCTATACCGATATTTCCTCGATCCCGGTTTCGCAGATCGAGCGCATCGAAGTGCTCAGCGATGGCGCCAGCGCCATCTATGGCTCCGATGCCGTGGCCGGCGTGATCAACATCGTGCTGAAGAAGTCCTACGACGGCACCACCGCGCAGCTGCGGCATGAAAACTCCAGCACCGGTGCCGATGTATCGCGGTTGGACCTGGCCCGCACCTTTGGCTATGGCAGCGGTCACGTCACCGCTGCGGTCGGGTTTGAGCGCACCCTGCCTGCGGATGTCACCAGCCTGATCCATGTCGGCCCCAACGGCCGCGGTGACTTCAGCGACCGTGGCGGCGTCAACGGCCGTACCCGCAACAAGGGCCAGCCCGGGGTGGTCTATGAGTCCCTGGATTTCGGCATCGATTACCACTTCATGGGCGAAGCGCTGGGGGTGATTCCCGGCGGTCAGGACGGCACCGCACTGGATCCGCACAGCCTGCTTGCCTACGACCCGGCCACAGCACCGTCGACCTATGAGCGCAGCCGCATCGGCCCCAAGGTCGACAACCGCTATGTCCGCATCAGCGGCCTGCATGATCTTGGCGAAACCACGCAGCTGAACTACGGCATCAGCCATGTGCGTCAGGTCAACAAGGAGAACTGGCGGCCGACGCTGTTCGACTTCAGTATCTTCGAGCACGGTTACAACACCTACGTTCCCGAGAGCAATCCATACAACAACTTCGGCAGCGACGTGCTGGTTGGCTATTCCTTCGAGCGTGAGTTCGAGGGCATGAACCTGAGCGAAGACCAGAAGCAGACCAACAGCGACGCGCATGTCGGCATCAACGGCAAGCTGCCGTTCGCCAAGGGCTGGGATTACGAGGCGACGTACAGCATCGGCCGCGAGAAGGGCACCACCACCGCCTTGATGGACCTGACCGGCTCGATGGGCGCTGATGGCTATGCGCGCACGCTGGAAGTTCTGAATGGCTTGAACGTGTTTGGCGACGGCAGCAACGAAGCCATTGTCGCGCGCAACCGCGAGCTGCTGCAGAGTCTGGTCGAGCGCCATGTCTATCGCTTCCAATCGCGTGCCAGTACCGTTGACCTGCTGACCCGTGGTGAGCTGTTCCAGCTGCCCGCAGGCAAGATTGAAGCGGCATTCGGCGCACAGCACCGTGAGCAGCGCTACAACTACGAGAGCAATCTCGGTGAACAGCTGCGCTCGGAGAGCACCGGTAAATCCGAAGCACTGTTCACTGAAATCGGCATCCCGCTGTTGAAGGATCAGCCGCTGGCCAAGCTGCTGAGCCTGACCGTTGCCGCCCGCTACGAGCGCTTCGACCAGCGTGGCGACAGCGCACTGCGCGATTGGTCGGCGGGCCTGGGCGAACTCGGCGGCTTCGATGTCGAGCAGCTGACCGGCGTCAACAACGACGGCGCAAGCGGCATCACCGGCAGCGATACCGTGGTGTCGCGCAGCTTCAGCCGCACCAGCCCGCTGGCACGGCTGGCGTGGAAGCCGATCGATCAGCTTCGCCTGCGCGCCACCTGGGGCGAGTCCTTCCTGGTGCCGCAGGCACAGCAGCAGTTCGGCCAACTGATCATGGATGACTACACCGCGCGCGTGCTGTTCAACGGTGGCCAGTTGCCGGATGGTGTCACCCAGATCGTGGCGCTCAGCGGCCCCAACGTGAACCTCAAGCCGCAGGTGGCCAGCGTGGTGACCTATGGTTTCGATTGGTCGCCGACCTTCGCCACTGGCCTGCAGTTGTCGGCCACCTATAACCGCACCACCTTCGACAATTACATCGGCGATCCGCTGTCCGGGCTGACGTATTCGGAGATCTTCAAGGACATCAGCAATATGCCCGAAGGGACCTTCACCCTGGGCGAGAACGGGGTGATGTTGTGGGACAACCGTGCGATCAACTTCCTCGGCCGGCGCTCGCGCAGCGTCGATACCACCGCCAGCTATTACTTCGGCAATGACTGGGGCGATTGGCGCATAGAGCTCAATGCCGTGCGCACCCTGGAGCTGACCTCGCGTTCGCTGGCATCGATGCCGACGCTGAGTTATGCGGACAGCGAGCTTGGGCCGAGCAAGTGGACCGGTGACCTGTTCGTCGGCTGGGAAGGGGACGCATGGTTCGCATCGCTCGGCAGCCACTACAGTGCCGCACATCGCGTGCTGTACCCGCTGTCGGCCACCGCCACCGACTACAACGATTTCACTCCCAATGAAAATCCGCGTACGCGCTCGGCGTCCTACACCACCTTCGATGCGCAGGTCGGCTATCGCAAGCATCAGCGTGACGGCTGGTTGGGTGGGGTGACCGCGCGCATGGGCGTGCAGAACATGTTCGATCGCGACTATCCGTTCGTCGACAACCTGTCCGGCTTCGTCTCCAACCGCGTGAACATCCGCGGCCGCGTGCTCTATCTGGACATCAAGAAAGAGTTCTGACGCCAAGCAGTTGCTCCGTAACAACGCGGCGCGCCGATTCCTCGTCGGCGGCGCGCCGCATCCATTGCAAGGAAATCCATGAAGTCCATCGCCAACACCCTGCGCGCCCGCCTGCTGGCCAGCGCGGTCGTCACTGCACTCGGCCTCGTTGCCTGCAGCCCATCGCAAACCCCGCCTGCCGCTCCAGGCCAGGACGCCGCCGCCACGCTGGCAAGCAGCGGTACGTACAGCATCCGCGGCACGCTGCCGGGGCTGGCCGATGGCACCGAGCTCAAGCTGCTGGTGCCGTCTGCAGCGACCGACCCGCTGCATGTCGAGCCGGTGGCCACGGCCACCGCACAGGGCGGTGCGTTCGTGCTCAGTGGGCAGGTACAGCAGGCGGTGCCGGCGGTGCTGATGGTCGGTAATCAGGGTTCGGTGAAACTGGTGCTGGAGCCGGGAGAGCTGCGTATCGAAGCTGGCGCGCTGGGGCCGGTGGCCAAGGGTGGCAGCCTGACCGAACGGGTTTACGGCTATCTGCAAGATCCGGCCTATGTGGCCGCCTACCAGGCCAACCGCGAAGCCAATCGCAAGGCCTTCGACGGCGTCGATGAGAACGACGAAGCGGCGATGAAGGTCGCGCGTGAATCAGTGGCTGCGCCGTTTGCTGCCTTGACCAAGGTCAGGAACGACTACGACGCGGTCATTCTCGACGGTGCCGAGCCAACCCTGCTCAAGCTGTTGGTGTTGAGTGAGAACTACGACTGGAAGCGCTACGACGTGGCCCGCCGCGCGCAGCTGCTGGCCAGTTACAAGCAGGAGCTCGGCGCGCATCCACTGATCGTGCAGATGGAGCAGGCCGCCGCTGATTACGCCAAGACCCAGCAGCTGGCCGAGAAGTTCGGCCCGGGCAAGCCTTATGCCGACATCGAAGCGGTCGGCGTGGACGGCAAGGTGGTCAAGCTGTCCGAGGTGCTGGCACGCAACAAGCTGGTGCTGCTCGATTTCTGGGCCTCCTGGTGCGGGCCGTGCCGGGGCGAGTTCCCGCACCTGCTGAAGGTCTACCGCGAGTTCCACGCACACGGCTTCGAGATCTATGCCGTGTCGCTGGATGAAGACAAGGCGGACTGGACCAAGGCCATGCAGGAGGAGGGCGGCAGCAAAGATCTGCCGTGGATCAACCTGCAGGCACCGGGCTTCGAGGACAAGGCCGCGCAGACCTATGGCGTGGTGCAGTTGCCGCAGAACTATCTGATTGCCGGTGACGGCACCATCGTCGGCGTCGGCATGCGCGAGTGGGACGTCGAGCGCGCAGTGCGTGCGCAGATCAAGAAGGTTGAAGATGCGCCTGCACGTTGATGTCATCCGCCGCGCCGCGCTGAACGCATTGCTGCTGCTCGGCGTGCTGCTGCCTGGCAGCGTGCTGGCGCAGGTGCAGGCCGAGCTGGTAACCGCCCAGCGCTCGGTGCAGCCTGGGCAGCCGCTGCAGCTGGCCCTACGCATGCAGCATGATCTGCATTGGCACAGTTTCTGGAAGAACGCCGGCACCGGCCTGCCGACCAAGTTGATGTGGGAGCTGCCGCCGGGCTGGACGGCCGAGGCGATCCAGTGGCCGACACCAATCCTGGTGCGCGACCCCGAAGGCAACATCACCGGTCACGGTTATGAAGGCCTGTCGCATCTGCCGGTGCGGCTGATCGCACCGGCTGACCTGAAGCCCGGCAGTACGGTCGAGCTGAAGGCGCAGGCACGCTGGCTGATGTGCGAGACGGTGTGTATTCCGGGCAAGGCGGCCGTGAGTTTGAGTGTGCCGGTCAGTGCCGACCCTCCACAGCCTGATGCCGATGTGCGGGCGGCGCTGGCGGCATTGCCGATGCCAAGCTCCAGCGAAGGCTGGCAGCTGGCGGCGACCCGTGAGCAGGGCGACCTGACCCTGCGCGTGGCCGCACCGGCCGATATTTCTGAGCTGCACTTCTTCCCGGTCGACGAATTCGTCTCCTACAAGGTGCCACAGACGATTGGCAATCGCGGTGCACGCGCCTTGCTGAAGCTGCCATTGGACCCGGTAGAGACCATGCCGGCGGATGCAGCGCTGCGCGGTGTGCTGGCCTATACCGACGCACAGGGCGTCTACCGTGGTGTCAGCATCGAGCTGCCGTTCGTGGCCGAGGCCGAAGCGACTGCGCTGGTCAGCACGGCCGACCTCGGGGCTGCACCAGCTTCGGGCGCCGGCAATGACGGCGCGCAGCTGTCGCTGTTGGTGCTGCTGTTCGCAGTACTCGGCGGGCTGATCCTCAACCTGATGCCCTGCGTGTTCCCGGTGCTTGGACTGAAGGTGGTTGGCTTCATCGAGCAGGCCGGCAACGACAGGCGCAAGGTCAGCCTGCATGCGCTGTCGTTCACCGCCGGTGTGCTGCTCTCGTTCTGGGCGCTGGCCGGCATGCTGGCGGTGCTGCGCGAAAGCGGACAGCAACTGGGCTGGGGCTTCCAACTGCAGTCAGCACCGTTCGTGTTCGTGCTGGCGGTGGTGATGCTGGCCTTCGCGATGAACCTCAGTGGCGTGTTCGAGGTTGGCATGCGCGCCACCAGCGTCGGCTCCGGCCTGCAGTCGCGCAGCGGCGTAACCGGCAGTTTCTTCAGCGGCATGCTCGCCACCGTGGTGGCAACACCGTGCAGTGCACCGTTCCTGGCACCTGCGCTGGGTGCAGCGCTGGCCTTGCCAACGGCACAGTCGTTCGTGGTGTTCACCGCCATCGCGTTGGGGCTGGCGCTGCCGTATCTGCTGCTGTCGGTATTTCCCTCGTTGGTCAAACTGTTGCCGCGCCCGGGTGCGTGGATGGAAACCTTCAAGCAGCTGATGGCCTTCCCGCTGTATGCCACCGTCGGCTATCTGCTGTGGGTGCTGGCCGGGCAGTTGCACGAAGCGGCCCTGCTCAATGCCTTGCTGGCGCTGTCATTGCTGGGCTTCGGTCTATGGCTGTACGGCCGTGGCACCCGCCCGGGTGCCCGCGGTAGCCGTGCCAGGCTCAGTGCGGTTGCTGGCGTGCTGGTGCTGGTCGTGGCCGCGCTGTTCGGCTGGCCGCGTGCACCAGCGCCGGAAGCCCTGCAATGGGAGGCCTGGAGTAGTGAACGCGTGCAGCAGCTGCAGGCCGAAGGTCGCCCGATCTACGTCGATTTCACTGCGCGCTGGTGCGCTACCTGCCAGGTCAACAAGAAGGTGGTGTTCGCCGCGGCACGGGTGAACGACTACTTCCGCGACAACGAGGTGGTCGCATTGAAGGCCGACTGGACCAATGCCGATCCACTGATCACCGCCGAGCTGGAACGTTGGAACCGCAGCGCGGTGCCGTTCAACCTGGCCTATCCGGCCGGTGGCGGCCCATCGCGCGAACTGCCCGAGGTACTCACACCGGAGATCGTGCTCTCCGCGCTGGAAAACGCTACCCCACCAGGACGGGATTGAAATCCCGCCCCGACTTTCCCCGCGCCTCCGGGCGCACCTAGAGAGAACGCAACGCATGATTTCGCAACGCCTGTTGTGCGCCGGCCTTGCGCTGGGCTTGATGGCAGCTGCTGCTGCCTCGGCCGAGCCGGTCAAGGTCAATGGCTTCACCTACGTAAAATCCGCCGATGGCATCGACGAGTACCGGCTCGACGCCAATGGTTTGAGCATCCTGTTGCTGCCCAACCATGCCGCACCGGTGGTGACCTTCCAGATGACCTACCGGGTCGGTTCGCGCAACGAGGTGACCGGCACTACCGGCGGCACCCACCTGCTCGAGCACCTGATGTTCATGGGTAGCACCAACTTCGACGGCGCGAACAACGTCGATACCTACCTGGACCGCGTCGGTGCCGGCTTCAACGCCACCACCTCGCTGGACCGCACCAACTACTACGCCACGCTGCCGCCGGCCGCGCTGGACGGTTACATCGCCATCGAAGCGGACCGCATGCGCGGCCTGCTGCTGCGCGAGAAAGACCGCCAGAGCGAGATGACCGTGGTGCGCAACGAGTACGAGCGCAACGAGAACAATCCCAATGGCGCCTTGATGAAGCTGATGTGGGCGACTGCCTTCAGTGCGCATCCGTACCACCATCCGGTGATCGGCTGGCGCAGCGATATCGAGAAGGTGTCCATCGAGAAGCTGCGTGAGTTCTATGACACCTTCTACTGGCCGAACAACGCCACTGTCACCGTGGTCGGCGATATCGACAGCGCCAAGGTGCTGGCCAGCATCGGCGACAAGTTCGGCAAGGTGCCGCGCTCGCCGCATGCCATTCCCGAGGTCTACACCACCGAACCGGAGCAGCAGGGCGAGCGTCGGGTGACGCTGCGTCGCGGCGGCGAAACCGGCACGGTGATGATGGCGTACAAGGCACCAGCAGGCCTGGACAAGGACATTCCCGCACTGAACGTGCTGGAGCTGGTGTTGCAGGGCGGCCGCAGCGCCCGCCTGCAACGCGCACTGGTGGACACCAGCAAGGCGGTGGCGGTATCGGGCGGCATGTACCAGCAGCGTGATCCCAGCCTGTTCATGCTGAGCGTGGCACTGGCCCCGGACAGCAAGCACGAAGACATCGAGAAGATCGTGCGCGACGAGATCGCCAAGGTCGCCCGCGACGGCGTCAGCGTCGAGGAAATCAAGCGCGTGCTCGGCCCGTACCGCGCCGAGGAAGCCTATCGCCGCGATGGTACCGACCAGGCCGCCGATGCGCTCAACGAGTTCATCGCGATGGGCGATTGGACCCTGTATTCCAGCGCCTTGAAGGATCTTGAGAAGGTCACCCCGGCCGACGTGCAGCGCGTCGCCGGCAAGTATTTCACCGCAGAGCAGAGCACGGTTGGCTGGTTCGTGCCGGAGAGCAGCAAGTGAACAACGCAAAACGCATTCGACTGATTCCGCTGGCACTGGCTGCACTGTCCAGCCTTGCCGCATTCGCCGCCCAGGCCGGCGTCGCCGACACCGCCGTGCACGCCAAGGCCGCAGGCATTGACCTGATCGTCTACCCGATGGGGGTCAAGGACGTGGTCACCTTCACCGGCTCGATGCCGCTGGGTGATGCCTTCCTCACCGCCAAGGCCGAAAACCCGGCGGTGCCGACGCTGACCGCGATGCTGCTGGAGGCCGGCACCACCCGCCGCGACAAGTTCGCTATCTCCGATACCCTCGACGGCATCGGTGCGCAGCTGTCTTTCAGCCCCAGCGCGGCACGCATCGGCATCTACGGCAAGAGCCTGAAGCAGGACCTGCCGACCGTGCTCGACCTGCTCGCCGAGCAGCTGCGCCAGCCGGCGTTCACCGCTGAAGAGTTGACCAAGGCCAAGGTGCAGCTGGAAGCGGCATTGCGCCAGGCCAGCGACAACCCCGGCGCGATGGCCCGCGAAACCATGATGCTGAGCATCTTCCCGGCTGGCAGCATCAACGCACCGGCACCGCGCGAAGCCATGCTCAAGGCGGTGCCGCAAGTGACGCTGGAGCAGATCAAGGCCTTCCATGCCAAGTACTACGGCCCGGCGCACATGACCCTGGTGTTTGCCGGTGACGTCGATGCCAAGGCGATCGAGACCGCGGTTGCACACGGCTTCAACGGCTGGAGCGGCGGCGTGGATTATCTGCGTGATGCGCCCGCACGGCTGCCGGCCAAGGCCGCCGAGCACAACATCGCGATGAAGGACAAGGCCAGTGTCAGTGTGTTCCTGGGCCAGGCCACCGGCCTGCGTTACACCGATGCCGACTACCTGCCGATGACAGTGGGCGTGGACGTGTTGGGCTCGGGCTTTACCGGCCGGCTGATGGCGGCGGTGCGCGCGAAGGAAGGCCTGACCTACGGCATCGGCGGCAACCTGCTGGGCAGCGACTACATGGACGGCGGCCTGGGCATCAGCACCACCTTCGCACCGGAGCTGATGGACAAGGGCATCGCCAGCACCCGCCGCGAACTGCAGCGCTGGTGGAAGGACGGCATCACTGCCGAAGAGCTGGACGCACGCAAGCAGGCGATGGTCGGCAGCTACCAGGTTGGCCTGGGCAATACCGACGGCATGTCGGCGGCGATCATCGGTACGGTTGAGCGCGGTGTTGGTCTGGCCTGGCTGGACAGCTACCCGCAGGCGATCCAGTCGGTGACGCTGGAGCAGGTCAATGGCGTGATCCGCAAGTACGTGGATCCGCAGAAGATGGTGCTGGTCAAGGCCGGCACCTTCACCAAGTAAGTCGAATTCTGCCAAGTGGTTCGACACCAGCAAACGCCGGCGTAAGCCGGCGTTTGTTGTTTCAAGACTATGTGCTGATCAGGCACGCACACTGTTGGAAATGATCTCAACCCAGTAACCATCCGGGTCCTTGATGAAGGCCAAGCTCTTCATGCGGCCATCGCTGAGGCGCTTCTGGAATGGCACGCCCAGTTCCTCGAAACGCGCACAGGCCGCTTCCAGCTCCGGCACCGACACGCAGATGTGGCCGAAGCCGCGCGGGTCGCTGTTGCCGTCGTGGTAGACCGGGCCTTCCAGGTTCTCGGTGCCGTGGTTGTGGGTGAGTTCCAGCACACCGGGAATGCCGGCCATCCACAGGCGGCGCTCGGCATCGTCCTGCGGCACCTGCACGCCGGCCGGCACATAGGCCAGGAAGTACAGGCTGAACTGGGCTTCGGCAAAATCACGCTGGTCGATAAGCTGGAAGCCGAGCACGCGCGTATAGAAATCCAGCGAGGCGCGGATGTCCTTGACCCGCAGCATGGTGTGGTTGAACACGAAGCCGTTGGTTTCGGCCGGCACCTGGGCGGCGACGCCGGGCTGTTGAGCAAGGGTTTGAAGGCTCATGAAGTCTGTCCTGTTGCGATGAATGGGGGAGGGCGCGCGTGCAGCTGCGGCAACGCAATGCTCATGCAGAAGGTTGCATTTGAAATCGCCACCCCTGCTTGCATGCGTCGATACAAAAAATCATCAACGGCATACCTTCAGTGGCTAGGCGGCTGCGCGCGCGCTGGCTATGCTGCGTCGCAGGATAGTCGTTGTTCCCCTCGTTTTGATGAAGCGCGCATGCATTGCCTGATGTGCGCTGGGAAGTGACGCTGGCGCAAGGGCTGCGCGGATTGTTGGCAGGGGATGCCGCCACGGACGGAGCCACGGCGTGACCAGCGGCGGTTGACAAGGTTTCGCTGCTCGCGTTATTCATTGTATGTATATACAAATAACGGAATTGTCCGGAACTTCATGTCCTACCGTATGTGCCTGCCGTTGCTGCTGATGCTGGTGCTCGCCGTCGAAGGCGTGCTCGGGGCATGGGCGAGCACGCGCATGGTGCTGCATGCGGATGGAGTTCCATCGGTTGCCGGGATCACCCGCGCGGCCAGTGCAGGCTGTGACCCGATGCGAAGTGATCCGGTGCGAAGTGACCCGCTTCGGACGGATCTGGCCGCACGTACGTCGACGGCGGCGGGCGCAAGCACCGGCGCTGGCCACGACGAGCACACCGGCAAGTCGACTTCCAGCCATGCCGACGACTGCAGCTGCGCTGATAGCGTCGGCTGCGAATGCCTGTGTGTGTTCACCATCTATCCCCCCGCGACGGCGCTGTTGTTCGCCGGTGCGCATCCGCCGGTATCGGCCGATACGCCATTGCCGGCGCTGGTATTGCCGGCGGGCAGGCTATCCCGCGTCTTCCGACCTCCCATCGTCTGAGCGGTTGTTCTCGCGTCACCACGACGTAGTAGTGAACCGTGCTCGCGCCCGCGACCGCGGCTATCGCCCCGAGACAGAATCCCAGCGAGAGAGAACATGTATTTGAAGCCCCAAGCCTTGGCTGCGGCCATTGGCACGCTGTTGTGTGCCACCGCAATCCACACCGCCAACGCGCAGGACGCGCAGCCCCCGAATGAAGCCGCCCGCACGCTGGATGCCGTGCAGGTCACCGGCAGCCACATCAAGCGCGCGCAGTTGTCCGGCGTAGGCCCGGTCAGCGTGATCGACGCGCAGGTCATCGAACGCTCCGGCGCCACTTCTGTGGACACGCTGTTGCAGCGCCTGCCGGCCTCTGCCGGTTTTGCCGGTAGCCAGAGCAATGCCTACTGGGCCGAGAATGGCTATGGCACCACCCAGGTCAACCTGCGCGGCCTCGGCATCAATCGCACCCTGGTGCTGCTCAATGGCCGCCGCATCGTCAATGGCGGTACCGGCGCCAACAGCTCGGTCGATCTGAACATGATCCCGGTATCGCTGATCGAGCGCGTGGAAGTGCTCAAGGACGGCGCCTCGGCCATCTACGGCGCCGACGCGGTGGCTGGCGTGGTCAACATCATCACCAAGCAAGGATTCGACGGCGCCGAAGCAGCAGTGCGCTACGGCCAGACCACGCGTGGTGATGGCGACGAAACGGCAGTGGATCTGGCTTGGGGCGTCACCAGCGAGCGCGGCTCGTTGATGGCAGGCATCAACTATGCAGAAGGCGGCACGGTCAATATGGGCTCACGCGCGCCCTGCGGTCTGGCCGAAGTGAACGGCAAGCTGGTGTGCTCGGGAAGTTCGACCACGGTAGGCGGCCGCGCGCTGCTGGCCGATGGTAGCCGCGTAAACTTCAACCAGGTGCTGGGCGGCAACGGCGATTTCTACGAGCCGTACTCGGCCGCCAAACACAACTACAACGGCAACCCCACGCTCAACGCGGTCAATCCGATCAAGCGGATCAGCATGAGCGTGTTCGGCGACAGCCAGCTCAGCGAGAACACCACGTTGTTCACCGAGCTGATGTACACCAATCGCCAATCCGATCAGCTGGCCGCACCGGGCGGACTTGGCGTGTACCGGCCCATCAATATCGCTGCCAATCACCCGACCAACCCGACCGGACAGGACCTGCTGCTGCAACGCCGTCGTCTGGAAGAAGCCGGCCCGCGCCATTTCTCGCAGGAGGTGAATACCTTCCGCGGGCTGGTGGGTGTGAAGGGGCAGTTCGGCACTGGTTGGGACTGGTCGGCTGCCTTGAACTGGGGCCGCAACACCGGTGTCGATGGCTCGGACAACGTTGCCAATCTCGACCGCGTCGAGCAGACCTTGAACCGCAGCATCTGCAGCCCGGTACCGGGCGCGGCGATTCCCTGCGGCGACTATCTGGGTTACGGCGACCTCAGTCGCGAGGTGCTCGACTACATCCTCTACACCTCGCGCGATACCGGCGGCAACGAGCAGAAGAGTTTCACTGCCAATCTGAGCGGGCAGATCTTCGAATTGCCTGCCGGCTGGGTAGGCTTCGCTGCCGGTGTGGAAGTGCGCAAGGAGCGTGGCTGGCGCAATCCCGATCCGCTGACCGTGCTCGGCATCGGCAACACCAACCAGCAGGATCCGATTGCCGGTGAATACACTGCCAAGGAAGTCTTTGCAGAGTTGGCCATTCCGCTGCTGCAGGACAACGTGATCGCCGATTCGCTGTACTTGAATCTGGCCGGCCGCGCTTCGGACTATGACCTGTTCGGCCGCGATTACAACTACAAGGCTGGCCTGGATTGGCAGGTCAACTCCTCGTTGAAAGTGCGCAGCACCTATGCCACCGCCTTCCGTATTCCGAACATCCCGGAACTGTTTGGCGGTGTGGCCGAGGGCAACCTGACCACCACCGATCCGTGCAGCAACTGGTCGACCTTGCCGGCGGGCTCCACGGTGCGTGACAACTGCCAGGCCTACGGTGTGCCGGCCGGCTATGTGCAGCCTGGCAACACCATCCTCACCACCTCCGGTGGCAACGCCGATCTGAAGCCGGAAGACGCCACTTCGTTCACCGCAGGCGTGGTGTGGACGCCGGCGTTCCTGTCCGGGCTGACCTTGACGCTGGATTACTACAATATCCGCATCAAGCACGCGATCCAGCGCATCGACGGCTCCACCAAGCTGGCCATCTGCTACAACACGCCGGGGCTGGCGCATCCGTTCTGTGATGCCAGCAACTTCACCCGCAACCCGCGCACCGGCGAAGTCGACTTCCTGTCTTCGCAGCCGGTCAATGCTGCCAACGAGCACGTCACCGGCTATGACTTCGGCGCATTGTATGAATTCAAGGCAGCCGGCTTCGATGCCAGCGTCAGTGCCGATGTGTCCTACCTGCAGCGTTATGACGTGCGGCCGTACGACGGTGCCGACCTGATCGAGTACGCCGGCAAGATCACCGGCGGACGCGGCAGCTATGCCAAGTGGCGCGGCCTGGTTTCGATGAATGCCTCGCGCGATCAATGGTCGGGTACCTGGAGCACGCAGTACATCGGTCGTGCTGATGACATCAATGCGGCCCGCGGTGACATCGGTGATCACGCGCCATCGGTGTTCTATCACAACCTGCAGCTCAAGTACGCGGTGAGCAAGGCGCTGGATGTATCGCTGGGCCTGGACAACGTCTTCGACAAGAAGCCGCCGTTCATCCAGAGCTACACCGATGCCAACACCGATACGATGACCTACGACCTGCTGGGTCGCCGCTGGTACGCACGCATCGGCTACCGCTGGTGATTGGACGCGCCTCGTCGCAACTGCGGCGGGGCGCGTCATTGAACGAGGACGATGTTGATGAAACCCGCATTCTGGGCACGCCGTGCCCACAAATGGATCGGTCTGGTGATCGGCGTGCAGGCGCTGCTGTGGATGCTCAGCGGCGTCTATATGACCGTGGTGCCGCTGGACGTGATCCATGGCGACCACCTGGCCCATGTACATGGCACACCGCTGCCGGCGCAGGCCGCGCGCGTTGGCACCGATGTGCTGGCTGCCCGCTATCCACAGATGGAGTCGTTCCGGCTCAAGCATGTGCTGGAACGCGAGGTCTATGAGATCCGCCAGGGCAAACAGAAGTACCTGGTGGATGCCGCCAGCGGCGAACGCCTGGCACCGATGGACCGTGAGCAGGCAATAGCGCTGGCGCAGTCGCTGTATCAGGGCAAGGGCGAAGTGGAGCGGGTGGAGTGGATCACCCGCGCCCCGTCGGAAGTGAAGACCCGGCCGGTACCGATGTGGGCGGTGCATTTCAGCGGTCGCGGCGACACGACTTTGTACCTGTCGCCGGACAGCGGCGAATTGCTGGCACGCCGGCACGACCTGTGGCGCGTGTTCGACTTCGTGTGGATGTTGCACATCATGGATTACGAGAACCGTACCGACGTCAATAACACCTTGCTGCGTGTCGCCTCGATTGTCGGCTTGGTTTTTGCGCTCAGTGGCATCTGGCTGCTGTTCTACAGCTTCGGCAAGCGGAGGAGCGCATGACGCCCTGGATGCGGAGCCTGCACAAGTGGGTGGGCCTGATCGTTGGCCTGCAATTCATGGTGTGGTTGGGCAGCGGCCTGATGATGAGCCTGCTTGATCCGGACAAGATCGAAGGCAGTGCGCAGCAAGCAGCGGCTGTCGCCAACCCGGCGTGGCCGGCCACGGCAGTGTCGCCGAGCGTGGCGCTGGCTGCAGCCAAGAGCGAGGCGGCAACACTGGACAGTGGCTGGTTACTGCAACAGCCGGTGTACCGTCTGCAATCACCGGAAGGCACCGAGGTCATCGATGCCCGTGACGGCAAGCGCATCAGCATCGATGCGGCGATCGCGGCGAAAGTCGCCCAAGCGGCCTATGCCGGTGATGGTGTTGCCGCTGCGCCGGAGTATCTGGAAAAGACGCTGGAAACCCGGGCCAACCCGGATCCGGTGTGGCGCGTGGATTTCAGCGATGCGCAGGACACCAGTATCTACGTCTCCGCGCACAGTGGTCAGGTGATGGAACATCGCAACGCCACCTGGCGGCTGTTCGATATCTTCTGGATGTTGCACATCATGGATTACAGCAGCCGGGTCGATTTCAACAACCCGTTGGTGGTGGGCATGGGAATAGGCGGCCTATGGTTGGCGCTGACCGGCGTGTGGTTGTTGATCGCAAGTTTTCACCTGCAGGAGTTCATCCCGCGTCGCTGGCGGTCGCGTCGGCAGCTGATGGTCTACGCACCGGGCGGCGCGCATCTGCGCACGGTTGAAGTTGCCAGTGGTGACAGCGTTTACATTGCCCTGGCGCGCGAAGGCATCAATCTGCCTTCCAACTGCGGTGGTGGGCAGAGCTGCGGTCTATGTGAGGTGCGGGTGCGCTCTGGTGCGGGCAAGGCAACGGCGGCCGATCGCGCGCACGTGCCTGATGCCAAGCGCAAGGTCGGTTGTCGATTGGCCTGCAACCTGCAGGTGGATGAGGACGTCGAGATCGAAGTGGCCGGCGGCGCCAGCCTGTGGACCGAACACTGGGCCATCGTCGAGAAGGTCGTCGCGGTGACGCCGTTCCTGCGAGAGATCCATCTGCGCCCGGAGCAGGCTGCGGATGCACAGTTCCAGCCTGGCTGCTATCTGCAGCTGCACGTGCCCGAGTACGAGCTGCCGCGCACTGCGGTGTGGTACCCGGCCGAGCATGGCGAGGATTGGAGGGCACTGTCCTTGCCCGCGACCCTGCAGAACAAGGCGGCGGTACGGCGCTCGTACTCGCTGGCAACACCGGTGTCCAACGCGGACGGCGGCCTGGTGCTGCTGGTCCGCTTCAGCCCCGGCTGGCAGGAGAACCGCAAGCATCCGCCGGGCAAGGGCTCGACCTTCGCTTATACGCTGCGGGAGGGTGACCGTGTCCGCTACAGCGGCCCATTCGGTGATTTCGCACTCAGCGGTAGCGAACGCGAGAAGATTTTCATTGGCGCTGGTGCGGGCATGGCGCCGCTACGTGCGCTGATCCAGCAGCGGCTGGATGAGGGTGGTGGCGAGCGTATCCACTACTGGTACGGTGCCCGTGGCGAGCGTGATTGCCCTTATGTCGAACAGATGCAGGAACTGGCGCATGAGCATGCCAACTTCAGTTGGCATCCGGTGTGGTCAGGGCAGGGCAGTGATGCGCGCCGTGTGCACGAGGCGATGCATGAAGATCTATTGAAGCAGCATCCGGATCTGGCGGGCTGCGAGTTCTATCTGTGTGGCCCACCGGCGATGTTGGCGGCGACCAGGCAGCTGCTGCGCAAGCTGGGTGTTGCGGATGAGCGGGTTGCGTTTGATGACTTCAAAATCTGAGTAGTTTCGGGTCTGGATGTTGCGGCTGCAGATGTCAGAGATCTGCAGCTGTTGCTGTTGCTTTTGCTGTTGTTGCTGCTTTTGCTGTTGCTGTTGCTGTTGCTTCGGCTCTGGCTTTGGCTTTGGTTTTTGCTTCGGCTTCGGCTCTGGATATTCCCTTCTCCCGCTTGCGGGAGAAGGTGCCCGGAGGGCGGATGAGGGGAGCTTTTGACTTTGCTTAGCTAGAAGCTTCCCCTCACCCCAACCCCTCTCCCGTGAACGGGAGAGGGGCTTTACTCCGATCATTATTGCGGTGGCATCACTCGTGCTTTGAGAACTCGCTCAACGAACCATCATTGCCGAGCAATGCAACCGTGAACGCCTGACGATAACCATCCGGCGATTCCATGCCCGGCGTACCAACCGGCATGCCCGGCAACACCAGCCCGCGCGCCTGTGGGCGCTCAGCCAAAAGCTTCTTGATGTCTTCCACCGGCACATGGCCTTCCACCACATAACCGTCAATCTCGGAGGTGTGGCAGGACATCATGCCGTCGCCGATTCCCAAACGCTGTTTGACCGCCATCATGTCGCTGGTGTCATTGAGCTGTACCGGGAAGCCAGCGGCCTGCATATGTTCAGCCCAACCACCGCAGCAACCGCAGTTCGGGTCCTTGTGCACAACAACCAACGGTAAGGCCTTGGTAGCCGGCGCAACTTCAGCAGCCTCCGCAGGTGCCGCAGCAACCGTAGCGGCTGCGGTGGTAGCAGTCGACGGACTGGCATTGCACGCACTGATCAACAGAGTGCCGGCAGCCAGCACCAGCAACGAGAACATCGGCTTTGAACGCATTTTCATGATCTTGATTCCTTGGGCTGTTCGCCGCACCGACCGCTGGCCGATGCGGCGGTAGGGCATCACAGCATCGACAGGCCGCGCTCGAATTCCCTGGCGTCGAGTTTGCCATCGCGGTTGCCGTCGCTCATGCCGAAGTGCGGCAGCAGCGGATGACCACTGGGCAGTTCCTCGCGGCTGATGAAGCCATCTTGGTTGGCATCAAAGCGTTTGAACGTTGCCGCTGCATCAGCCTGCGGCGTCTTCGCAACAGGCTTGGCCGCCGGTGCATGGTGCTCATGGCCGGCATGCTGGGCCTGCGCGATGGAAATCGAGGCAAGTGAGATCGCGCCGACCAGTGCGGCCTGGATAAAGAACTTCATCGAACGTATTCCTTCAAAAGAGAGTGGGGATGGCGCCGCTATGCGACGCCATCACTACGAATCAGAACCAGAAGCGCACGCCGGCAACCCAGCGCGACTCACTCACGCCTTCGCCGGCATCACGGTGCATATCAGCGGTATCGCCGAACGCGCGTTCGTGCACAAAGCCAACGTACGGCGCGAGCTTGCGGGTGAACTCGTAGCGCAGGCGCAGGCCTGCTTCCACGCTGCTCAATCCTTTGCCGACACCGCGGCGCGGATCGTCATCGGCGACGATGCTGGCTTCCACCACCGGCTGCAGGATCAGCCGGTTGGTCAGCAGCACGTCGTATTCGACCTCGAAGGCCAACTCTGCCTTGCGCGGTCCGCCGATGTAAGCCATCGCCGAGACTTCGAACTTGTACGGCGACATGCCCTGCAGGCCGAAGGCTGCGCGGGTCAGGTCCGGCGACTCGCGGTTGTTGTCATGCCGCGCACCGGCCACCACGTCCCACCACGGCGAGATCGAATGCCCGTACAGCGCATCCACCGACCAGTCGCCGAGCGCGTTCTCGCTGCGCTCGCCTTCGCTGCGGATCCACAGGCGGTTGATGTCGTTGCCGAACCAGGAGTCGATGCCCCAGGCCTGGCCGCTGCCGTGGGCGTTGTCCCAGGCTTCCAGGTGATCGAACACCACCAGGCTGTTGAACGACGGTGCGTGTTCCATCGCATGCGGCTTCAACACCGGGAAGGCGTCGTCGAAGTCCTGCTTGGTCGGCGTCGGGATCGGTTCGCGCGGTGTGTCGCTGGCACTGCTGCCCTGCATGTTGTGGCCAGCATGCGGATCGGCCGGCATGGTATGGCCTGCGTGCGGATCAGCTGCTGCGCCGTGGCTGGAATGATCCCCGGCCTTGGGCATGGCATGGCCTGCATGTGGATCCGCAGCCTTGGCCTTGCCACCATGATCACGGTGCGCGGCATGCGGATCGGCCGGTTTTGCCTTGGGCATGTTGTGCCCGGCATGCGGATCAACTGCCGGCTTTGCTTCAGCGGCGTGCCCGGCGTGGCCCGCATGCGGGTCCTGCGCGAAGGCGCTGCCGCTGGCGGCCAGGGCGATGAACAACAGCGAGTGAGAGAAGGTCTTCATGCGTCGATCCTCACTTCGCGCATCATGCCCGCTTCCATGTGGTACAGCAGATGGCAATGGAAGGCCCAACGGCCCAGCGCATCCGCACGCACGCGGTAGCTGCGGCGTGTGCCTGGCGGCATGTCAACGGTGTGCTTGCGCAGCTGGAACTCGCCGTCGGCGTTCTCCACATCGCTCCACACGCCATGCAGATGGATGGGGTGCTGCATCATCGTGTCGTTGACCAGAACGATGCGCATGCGCTCGCCATAGTTCAACTTGATGGGCTCGGCACCGGCAAACGGAATGCCGTCGAAGTTCCAGGCGAACTTTTCCATGTGACCGGTGAGATGCAGTTCGATCTCGCGGCCCGGCTCACGTCCATCCGGGTCCTCGAACAAGGAACGCATCGCGCCGTAGGTCAGCACCTTGCGGCCATTGTCGCGCAGGCCGATGCCGGGGTCGTCGAGCTTGGGCTCGGTGGCCGCGGTCTGCATGTCGATCAGCGGATTGCCGGCTTCGCTGGGCTTGTGCTTGGGTGACTTGTCGCCGCCGCCATGAGCGCCATGGCCCATCGCGGCGCCGCAGCCGCCTTCCATGCCCTTGGCACCCATGTTGGCGCCGCAACCACCTTCCATGCCGGCACCGTGGTCGCCATGGCTGCCCATGTCGTGACCCATGTCGCTCATGGTCAGCAGTGGACGTGGATCAATCTGCGGAATCGGTGCCTGCAGCCCTTGGCGGGTTGCCAGCGTGCCGCAGGCGTAGCCGGTGCGGCCCATGTCCTGCGCAAACAGGGTGAAGGCATCCTGGCCGGTCGGTTCGACGATGACGTCGAAGGTCTCGGCCGGGGCAATGCGGAACTCATCAATACTGACCGGGTGGATGTACTGGCCATCGGCGGCGACAACGGTCATCTTCAGGCCGGGAATGCGCACATCGAAGTAGGTCATCGCCGAGCCGTTGATGAAACGCAGCAGCACCTTTTCGCCACTGCGGAACATGCCGGTCCAGTTGCCGGCAGGCGCGGTGCCGTTCATCAGGTAGGTATAGGTGTGGGCGTTGATGTCGGACAGGTCGGAAGGCGTCATCCGCATCCGGCCCCACATGCCGCGGTCACTGAGCGTCTCGCGCAGGCCATCCTTGCGCGCGTCGCGCATGAAGTCACCCACCGTGCGCTGGTAGGTGTTGTCGTGCATCGGCATCTTCTTCATGCGCCGGAACAGCGCATCCGGGTCCATGTCGGTCCAGTCCGAGAGCATGACCACATGTTCGCGGTCGAAGTGGTACGGCGGCGGTGCCAGCGGATCGACGATCATCGCGCCGTACAGGCCGGCCTGTTCCTGGAACATCGAATGGCTGTGGTACCAGTAGGTGCCAGACTGCTTGAGCTGGAACCGGTACTGGTAGGCCTCGCCCGGCGCAATGCCGTTGAAGCTCAGCCCAGGCACGCCGTCCATGTTGGCCGGCAGCAGGATGCCGTGCCAATGGATGGAAGTGATCTCGTCGGTGAGCGTGTTGGCCACACGCAGGTTGACCGTGTCGCCCTCACGCAGGCGCAGGATCGGCGCCGGCAAGGAGCCATTGACGGTGATGGCAGGACGGGTACGGCCGGTGAAGTTGACCGCCGAGCGGCCGATGGCAAGGCTCAGCTCGGTGCCACGCAGCTCAACCGGCGGCACCGCCATGGCACTGCCGGCGGCGAAGGCCTGTGGGATACGGGCCAGGCCGGCACCGGCGACCACGCCGCCAATGGCCAGGCCCTGCACGAAGCGACGTCGCGACAGCACCGAGCGCGAATCGGAAAGGAAATCAGAAGACATGTGGAACTCCCGGTCACACAGCCGCATCACGATGCGTTGCTGCATGTCCTGAACAGATCAAGGGTGCACCAGGGCGATGGCCTTGGCACAGATATCTGCGGACGCCAGAAGGCGCGGGAATCAGGCGATGGGAGGGCGGTTGAGCTGGCCCGGGGCCACGTCGTCGCGAGAGGGGAGTGCGAGCATTGACGCCAATGCATGACGCATCGGTGCAAGCCGCGTCATCGTGACGCTGGGCAGCATGTTGCAGTGCTGCTTACAGTCGCAGCTGTCACCGCTGGCACAGGGCGAGGGCGCCTTGTCGGCGTCGCCGGCATCGCATTGCAGGTTGGCTTCCTGCTCGTGGCAGCAGTCGTGCGCGCTGTCACCGGCTTCCATTGCCATCGTCATTGCCTGCATCGGCATGGCCATCGCCGTCGCAGACCACACCGAACCGACCGCACTAGCGATCAGGGTCAGGCATAGCAGCAGGGGCAGCAGGATGCGCGGCACGGGATTCAGGTTGGGAAGCAGGGCTGAACCATAACATTCCTGAGTACGGGCTGGGCTGAATGGTTGGGCCAAAAACGGGTAGAGGAAGAGGCTGTTTTGTATAAACGAGACAGCGCACCGAAGGGGGGGAAACAATAAAAAAGGAACCAAAACCAACCCACAAATACGTCTGAGGGAGAGGCAGGGCATGGTGT
>NZ_JBRRDW010000043.1:0-41853 GCF_056759895.1 Stenotrophomonas sp. STEN038 | reverse complement strand
CCCCCCCCGCCCGGCCCCGCCGGGGGGGGTGGGCCCGCCCGGGGGCGCGCCCGGCGGGCGGGGTCGGGGGCTACCGGGTGCCCGCCTCTGCCGAGCTGGGCGCCCCACTACGGAATCCGCATGACACGCTTGCCGCTTGTCGCTGCGAAGTTGCTCGCAGAGGCTGGCCGGGCTTCGGGCTACGAGCTAGAAGCCTGCCCTCACGCAAAAGAAAAAGCGCCGGCATGCCGGCGCTTTTTCCAAACCCAAACCCTGAAAAGTCAGGCCTCCGGTGCGGCCGGTGCCACTGCTTCCACAGTGCCTGCTGCATCGTCTTCCAGCACCTCGTCCTCAGCATCGAGCGATGCATCCAGGCGTTCAACCGCCTGCAGCTTCTCTCCCTTGGACAGACGGATCAGGGTCACGCCCTGCGTGTTACGGCCGACGCGCGAGATCTCCGAACCACGGGTACGCACCAAGGTGCCACCGTCGGAAATCAACAGCACTTCATCGCCGGTACCCAGCAGCACCGCGCTGACCAACTTGCCGTTGCGCTCGCTGGTCTGGATGCCGATCACGCCCTGCGTGCCGCGACCCTTGCGCGGGTAATCCGCCAGCGGGGTGCGCTTGCCGTAGCCGTTCTCGGTCGCGGTCAGGATGTACTGCACGCCAGCATCGTCCGCAGCTTCGACGATCTCGCCGCCGTCCACTGCCACTTCCTCGACGCCATTGTCATCCTCGTTCTCATCCTCAACGCCGCCGGCACTTTCAGCGACGATCAGGCTGACCACTTCCTCGCCCTTGGGCATCTTGATGCCGCGCACGCCGGTAGCGGTACGACCCATCGAGCGGACCTTGTCTTCGCCGAAGCGAACGGTCTTGCCGTTGGACGCGAACAACACGATGTCACGCTCACCGTCGGTGAGGCCAACGCCGACCAGCGCGTCACCGTCATCCAGATTGATGGCGATCTTGCCGCGCGCCAGACGGAACGCGAACTCGCTCAGTGGGGTCTTCTTGACCGTGCCGTTGCGGGTAGCGAAGAACACGAAGTGATTCTCGTCGTACTCGCGTACCGGCAACACCGCCTGCACGCGTTCACCGTTCTCCAGCGCGATCCAGTTGATGATCGGACGGCCACGCGCATTGGAACCGGCTTCCGGCAACTGATGCACCGGCAACCAGAACACCTTGCCCGAGCTGGTGAAGGTCAGCAACGTGTCGTGCGTGTTGACCAACCACAGCTGTTCGATGAAATCCTCGTCCTTGGTCGCTGCGGCGCTGCGGCCACGGCCACCACGACGCTGGGCACGGTAGGCACTGACCGGCTGCCGCTTGACGTAACCGGCACGCGACAGCGTCACCACCACGTCTTCCGGCGCGATCAGATCCAGGATGTCCAGGTCTTCTTCGCTGTGACGGATTTCGCTGCGACGCGCATCGCCGAACTCGGAACGCACGTTCTCCAGCTCTTCGCGGATCACCTGCAGCAGTACATCCGGGTTCTCCAGGATGCGGATCAGGCCAGCGATGGTTTCCAGCAGCAGCTTGTACTCTTCGGTCAGCCTGTCCTGCTCCAGCCCGGTCAGGCGGTGCAGGCGCATTTCCAGGATCTGCGTGGCCTGGACTTCGCTGAGCTGGTAGTTGCCATTGACCAGGCCGATGCCCTTGGGCAGGTCTTCCGGACGCGATGCCTCGGCGCCGGCCGCGCCCAGCAATGCACCTACCAGGCCCGGCTGCCACACCTTGGAGAGCATGCGCTCCTTGGCTTCAGCCGGATTGGCCGAGGTCTTGATCAACTCGATCATTTCATCGATGTTGGCCAAGGCAACGGTCAGACCTTCCAACACGTGCGCACGCGCACGCGCCTTGCGCAGTTCAAAGATGGTGCGGCGGGTGACAACCTCACGGCGGTGGCGGATGAACGCCTCCAGCATTTCCTTGAGGTTCAACAGCTTCGGCCGGCCATCGACCAGCGCCACCATGTTGATGCCGAACACCGACTCCATCTGGGTCTGCTGGTACAGGTTGTTGAGCACAACCTCGGCCGACTCGCCACGCTTGATTTCGATGTAGATGCGCATGCCGTCCTTGTCGGACTCATCGCGCAGCTCGCTGATGCCTTCGAGCTTCTTTTCCTTGACCAGCTCGGCGATCTTCTCGATCAACCGCGCCTTGTTCACCTGGTACGGAATCTCGGTGACGATGATCGACTCGCGACCATTGTCGGCCACTTCGATATCAGCCTTGGCACGGATGCGCACGCGACCACGGCCGGTACGGTAGCCGGCGATGATGCCGGCAGTGCCATTGATGATGCCGGCGGTGGGGAAATCCGGGCCCGGGATATGCTCCATCAGGCCGTCAACGTCGATCGACGGATTGTCGATCAATGCGATGCAGGCGGTGATGGCTTCGGTGAGATTATGCGGCGGGATGTTGGTCGCCATGCCCACCGCGATACCGGCAGAACCATTGACCAGCAGGTTCGGGAACCGGGTCGGCATGACCGTCGGCTCCAGTTCCTTTTCGTCGTAGTTGGGCTGGAAATCGACGGTTTCCTTGTCGATATCGGCCATCAGCTCATGCGTCAGGCGCGACATGCGTGCCTCGGTGTAACGCATTGCTGCTGCCGAGTCGCCGTCGACCGAACCGAAGTTACCCTGGCCGTCCACCAGCATGTAACGCAGCGAGAATGGCTGCGCCAAACGCACCAGCGCGTCGTAGACCGACTGATCGCCGTGCGGGTGGTACTTACCGATCACGTCACCGACGATACGCGCCGACTTGAAGTACGCCTTGTTGCTGTGAGCACCCAGCTCATTCATCGCAAACAGGACGCGGCGATGAACTGGCTTGAGGCCATCGCGGGCATCGGGGAGTGCGCGGCCGACGATCACGCTCATCGCGTAATCGAGGTAGCTCTTGCGCATCTCGTCTTCCAGGTTGACCTGGATGATTTCCTTGGCGTTTTCTGCCATTCGGGTTCCGTTGTCAGGTAGCGATCCCGTCCGACGACAGCACCTTGACGGGCCACCTTGCCGGAAACTCGGATCAACCTGCGGAGTCTATCACAAAGGGCGGTTTTTCGCCTCCATTTAAGGGGCTTTTACCGGAAGAAATCAGGAACTTAGGGGCAGCCAAAGGGTAGAGCCGAGCCATGCTCGGCTGATGCCGTACCCGTAGCCCCTGCAGGAGCGGCGTAAGCCGCGAAACCACAGATCCAGCAGGCCGCAGCCCGATTCAACCTGTAGTGCCGAGCCATGCTCGGCTGGGGCCTTACCGGGAACGCCCTCTGCCGAGCATGGCTCGGCACTACCATCCAAGCTTTACCGGGAAAGCCTCTACCGAGCATGGCTCGGCACTACCATGCAGGCCTTGCCGGGAACGCCCTTGCCGAGCGTGGCTCGGCACTACAGGGTCAGTCGTTGAAGGCGGCGGCCATAGTGGCCAGGTCCGGCTTCAGGATCACGCCGCGTTCGGTGACGATGGCGTCGATCAGCTCGCCCGGGGTCACGTCGAACACCGGGTTCCAGGCAGCAATACCTTCGGCCACGGTGCGGACACCGCCCACGCCAAACAGTTCGCCCGGGTCACGCTGTTCGATTTCGATCTCGTCTCCATGGGCCGTACCCATGTCCACAGTCGAAGACGGGGCAACGACCATGAACTTCACGCCATGGTGGCGGGCAGCAATAGCCAACTGGTAGGTACCGATCTTGTTGGCGGTGTCCCCATTGGCACAAATACGGTCGGCGCCCACGATCACCCACTGCACCGCACCGGTCTTCATCAGGTGCGCAGCCGCCGAATCAGCAATCAAAGTGGCGTCGATACCGTCCTGTTGCAGCTCCCAAACGGTCAGGCGCGCGCCCTGCAACCACGGCCGGGTTTCTCCAGCAAACACCTTCGCTATGCGGTCCTGCGCCACACCCGCGCGTATCACGCCCAAGGCGGTGCCGAAGCCGGCGGTGGCCAGCGAACCGGTGTTGCAATGGGTCAGCACGCCGCTACCCGGTGCAATCAACGCTGCGCCCAAGGCACCCATATGACGGTTGGCAGCGAGGTCTTCATCAGCGATTGCCTGCGCTTCAAGCGCGGCGGCCAACTTCCAGTCCGAACCGGCGGCAGCGATAGCGCGGCGCATGCGTGCAAGCGCCCAGGCCAGGTTGACGGCAGTAGGACGCGAGGCATTGAGTCGATCCAAGGCCGGTGCCAATACCTGCAATGCAGCAGCACCGTCATCGGCCTGCACCTCGCGCGCCGCGAGCACTACCCCCCAGGCGGCAGCAATACCGATGGCGGGCGCACCACGCACGGTCAAGGCATGGATTGCTTCTGCAACCGCATCACTGTCATGGCACAGCACGTGCTCGACGATGAACGGCAGTTTGCGCTGATCCAGAAGCTCCAGGGCTTCGCCGGTCCAGCGGATCGGGCGGATATGGTCGTATCGAGCGTAATCAATGGCGGAGGTATCGTTCATCCGCACATTGTAATCGGCGCTGCCCGGCGCGGACCAATAGCCTTGAATCCGCCAGCGCTGCTCAATCGGCGGAGAACTCGCCGCGGCAGCCCTTGTCCACCCATATCCCGTTGTGGTCCCAGCCCCAGCTGTCCCCTTCCCGGCAGGCGGCTTTGGAAAGCTGCTCGACCAAGGTAACCCGGCGCGAAACGCTGACTCCGCATTCGCGTCGCAGCTCGCTCTTCGATTCGCAGGTCACCCGCCGCGGGACATCGACAAAGCCAGAGCCATCCTCGGCGCCGACCTCGAACACCCCTTGGCACCCCCGACTGACCCAGATCTCCTTGCCGCTGTATCCCCAGCTACGCCCTTCGCGACACGGCAACACCGACTGCTGCCGCAGCAAACGCACAGGCGCCCCGCGCAACACCACCGGGCAAACCTCCGTCCGTCCCTTCGATTCGCAACGTACCACCCGGCGTGTAGTACGGGTGGAAGCCTGCAGCCGCGCGAATTCAGCGCTGCAACCCCGGCTTACCCACACCGCGTTGCCTTCGATGCCCCAACTGGTCTCACGGATGCAATCACGCCTGGACAGCTGCCGCACCAGTTGCACGCCAGCACTGGTATCCATCGGGCAGAACACCCGCAGCTGATCACCCGATTCGCAGCGCACAACCTGCCGGTCCGCCGCTGTTGGCGCAGATTCCCGGGCTGCCAGTACGGTCGGCGCCAGCAATAGCAGCAAGCCGCAGACCCGCTTCATCAGACGCTCCCCTGTTCGGTCATGATGGGTTCCGATGATCACACACTGCCTGAGTCTTTGTGAGCAAAGCATCATCATCGTCTTTGGCAACATGCAGATCCTTGATCAAGCGCAAACCAGTATCAGGCGTTGGCGAAATCAAACGCCAATACATCGCCAATACGCGCCGTACCGGCCAAGGCCATCAGCAATCGATCCACACCAACCGCAACACCGGCGCAGGCAGGCAGCGCTGGCAGTGCAGCAAGAAAGGCCTCATCCAAGGGCGGCTGTTCAGCTCCGCGCGCCGCCCTGATCGCCAGGTCACGTTCGAATCGCTGACGTTGTTCAAATGCATCATTCAGCTCGTGGTAGCCATTGGCCAGCTCAAACGGACCCAGGTAAAGCTCGAAGCGTTCAGCCAATGGCGGCGTACCTGGACAAATCCTGGCCAGCGCGGCCTGGCTGGCCGGCCAGTCATGAATCACGGTAATGGCATCGACTTCGAACTGCGACTGGATGCGATGGCTCATCAGCAGATCCAGCCAGTCATCGCGGGTCAGGCCATCGGGCTGGATACCGACTTCACCCAGACCCGCTCGTAGCTGCACTTCGTCGGCCAGGAACGGATCCAGCGCCACCGCCTGCATGAACAGGTCGCGGTAGCTGACGATGCGTACCGATGCAGGCGGCCGCTGCACCAGCGCCAACGCTTCCTGCACCAGCGCAATGGTTTCTTCGATCAGCCGGTGATGATCCCAGCCAACCCGGTACCACTCCAACATGGTGAACTCGGGATTGTGGCGACCACCGGCCTCGCCGTTGCGGAATACCCGGCCCAGTTCATAGCAATCACCAACGCCGGCAGCCAGCAGCCGCTTGAGTGGATACTCCGGCGAAGTGCGCAGCCAACGCTGTGGCGAACCGGCATCGACGTGACCACTGAAGCGGGTATGGAAGCCCTCGATATTCGGCTCGGTATTGCCGGCAGCCGACATGATTGGCGTTTCCACTTCCAATACATCGCGCTCGGCAAAAAAGCCGCGGATCAATGCATTCAAGCGTGCGCGCTGACGCAGAGCCTCGATCACGAGTGCAAACGCCCGGAGTGCCCGTCCAATGACAAGGTCAGGATGTCGCGTTCATCGTCGCGGTAGCCAGCCGACAGATACAACGACTTGGCCTTGGCATTGTGGTGATTCACTTCCAGCCGGATCACCGCAGCGCCCTGCCCTGCAGCCCAGTCACGGGCCAGCGCCAAGGCCTGTCGACCCCAGCCACGACCACGCGCTGCCGGGCCCAGGTACAGCTCGTCCAACAATACGAAACGGCCGCCCTGCTCAACACTGAAGCACCACCCCAAGGTGATGTAGCCGACCACGCCGTCACCATCAAGCATCAGCAACGCCGCGCCACAGCTTGGCTGCTCCAGCAACGTGTGCAGGCCCGGCTCCACCCGTTCGGCGATATAGGGAATCTGATCCTCCACATAGAACTCGCGCACCATCGCGATCAGCTGCGGGAAGTCTTCCGGTTGCGCCAAGCGCGCCTTGATCTCACTCATGCCTGTTCTCCATGCTCGGCGAGGAAGGCAAGCAGACGCGCTTCGTCCCATACCTCCACACCAAGCTCATTTGCCTTGTCCAACTTGGAGCCGGCTTCGGTGCCGGCCACCACGAAACTGGTTTTCTTCGAGACGCTGCCGGCGACCTTGGCGCCCAAGGCCTCCAGCTTGGCCTTGGCCTGGTCGCGGCCCATCTGAGTCAGCGTGCCGGTCAGCACCGCCGTCTTGCCATCGAGCACACCGGCTACCTGTTGCTGTTCCACTGGCGTGATCGCCAGCAAACCTTCCAAAGCTGCACCAGCAGCACTGAACAGCTGCGCATTGGCATCGATGTTCAGCCAGGCGACCAGCGCATTGGCGGTTTCCGCCGGCAGACCAGCGGTCATGAAGTTGTGCGCTTCCTCATCCAGGATCGCCGCCGTGGAGCGGAACGCCTCGGTCAGCTGGCGCGCGCGCACCGGCGTGACCTTGGGAATTTCCAGGTCCGCCAACAAGGTCGCCAGATTCAGATCAGCACGCAGCTTTGCATTGGGCGCGTGCGTATCGCTGATCTGCACGCCACGCTCCAACAATGCATCAATTGCCTGCTGGTTACCCGGTTGTGCCATGAAGTGGCCAATCGAACGAGCCACTTCGCCACCGATGTCCGGCACGCGCTTGAACATCGGCCACGGCAGGTGACGGATCAACTCAAGATCACCGAACCATGCCGACAGGGCCTTGGCTGTGCTCTCACCCACGTGTTCGATACCCAGCGCAAACAACAAACGCTCCAACGTGGTGTTGCGGCTGGCAGCAATCGCAGCGATCAGGTTATCGGCCCACTTGGTGGCGATCTTCTTGGTGTTCCACTGGAAGCTGGCTGGCACCGACAAGGCCTGCGCACGCCAGGATGCATCGCTCGCATCCAGCTTGAGGATGCGATTGAGGGTGTCGCCGCTACCTTCGGGCTGCAGGTGCTGGCCGAGTTGCGAGGCGAGTGTTTCAGGTGAGTCGGCATCCAGCGCCAGCTTCAGCACCAACAACTGGTCGCGGTTGAGCGCATACAGATCGGCGACGCCGCGCACGATACCCGCATCAACCAGCACCTCGATGTACTTGTCACCCAGCCCGTCGATGTCCATCGCCTTGCGTGAGGCGAAGTGGGCAATGGCTTCCTTGCGCTGTGCTGGGCAGCTGAGCTCACCGGAGCAGCGCCACGCCGCCTCACCTTCCTCGCGCACGATTTCCGAACCACACACCGGGCAGGCGCGCGGCATCTGCCATGGCGTCGTGCTTTCCGGGCGGCGATCAACAATGACGCTGACAACTTCCGGGATCACATCACCGGCACGGCGCACGATCACCGCGTCGCCGACGCGCACGTCCAGGCGCGCGATCTGATCGGCGTTGTGCAAGGTGGCATTGGTGACGACGACACCAGCCACGTGCACCGGCTTCAACCGTGCAACCGGTGTCGCCGCGCCGGTACGACCGATCTGGATCTCGATGGCTTCGACCGTGGTGGTCTGTTCCTGCGCCGGGAACTTATGCGCGATCGCCCAGCGTGGCGCACGTGCGACGAAGCCCATTTCCTGCTGACCCTCACGGTCATCGAGCTTGTAGACCACGCCATCGATGTCATAGGCCAGACTGTCACGGCGCTCACCGATATCACGGTAATACGCCAACAGGCCTTCGGCGCCCTGCACTACCTTGCACAGGTCGCTGACCGGGAAACCCCATTGCGCCAGCTGCGCCAACGTTGCCGAATGCGTCCCGGGCAGCTCGCCACCGGACACTTCACCGAGCCCATAGGCATAGAAACTCAGTGGTCGCTGGGCGCTGACCTTTGGATCAAGCTGGCGCAGCGAGCCGGCCGCGCCATTGCGCGGATTGGCCAGCACCTTGCCGCCATGCAGGCGCGCCTGCTCGTTGTAACGCTCGAAGTCGGCGCGCGGCATGTAAACCTCGCCACGCACCTCCAGCACCTCGGGCCAACCCTGACCACTCAGCTGCTGCGGAATCACCTTGATCTGGCGCAGGTTGGCACTGACGTCTTCGCCGGTGGCACCGTCGCCACGGGTCGCGCCCTGCACGAACACGCCGTTCTCGTAGCGCAGGTTGATGGCAAGGCCATCGAGCTTGGGCTCTGCGGAGAAGAACAGTTCGCGGCGATGCAGACGTTCATCGATGCGCCGCACGAAGTCATGCACCTCGGCATCGCTGAAGGCATTACCCAGCGACAGCATCGGCACGGCATGCACGACTTCCGGGAAGCGCGATGACGGCTTGCCACCGATCTGATGGCTGGGCGAGTCGGCGCTGTCCAGTTCCGGGTGTGCGGCTTCGAGCGCTTCCAGCTCGCGCATCAACCGGTCGTACTCGGCGTCCGGGATGATCTGCTCGTCGTGCTCGTGATAAGCACGCGAGGCGTCGGCCAGCTGGCGGCGAAGTTCGCTGATGCGCTGGGTGGCGGCGGTGTTTTGATTCATGCGGCGATTTTACCTGCGCGGAGTGTTGGCGCGGTAAAAGCGGGGTGCTTGTGATTGATGCTTGCTGCGAACAGCACCCCACCCCGGCCCTCCCCTTGCCTGCGGCAAAGGGAGGGAGCCAAGCTCTGCCCCCTCCCTTTCGCGTAGCGAAGGGGAGGGTTGGGGAGGGGTAGCTCTTAGAGCTTCACCAACGCGGCGACTTTGTCAGCGGCGGCGCCTGATGCTGGCGATCGTATGCGCGCAGATCATCACGGATATGCGCAATGCGCTGACGGCCGAGGGCATTGCGGCTGTCATCCAGCACCACGCCATCCAGCAGTTCGCCCATGCGCTGCACGGTCGGCAGCATTTTCTCCCAGGCATCGAGCGCGGTCATCGGTGCCGGCAAGGTCAGGAAGAACGCGATGGCAGGGGTTTCCATCTCGCGGATGTTGGCCATGTCGAAACTGCCCGGCTTCATGATGCTGGCCATCGAGAAGATCGGGCCGCGCTCCGAATGCCCTTCCACCAGACGGTGGAACACATTCATGTAGCCGAAGACCAGACCGGTCTTCTCCGCCGCCACCACGATGTCCTCGCCACGCAGCACCTGCCCGGAACGGGCAGCCACGTACAGCGAGACGATCTTGTCGAAATCCTGGGTGGGCCGCTTACCGAGCTCACTCAGGTTGCCTTCGTCCACGTCAGGGAGGCCGAGCTCGGGCTGGCTGACGCTGTCGCCTTCTGCCCCGCCCTCACCCAGCTCGGCACCAACAGCGCCATCGCCCCCACCGAGCACCGGCTCGCGACGCGGCTGCTCGCCATTTGCAGGCTCCTTGCGCTTGCCTTGCGCCAGCCGCTTGGGCCGGCTGAAAAAGAAAATGGCCGCTACCAGCAAAACGCCGGCAACCAGAATGCCGATACGCAACAGTGCCGTGTCAGACATGCGCTGCAGTCTCCGGATTAATCGTTCAGGTGGTTAAAGGATGGCACGTCAGGCCGCGCCCGCCAATCGGGCAGCCTCTTCAAGATCAACACTGACCAGTCGGCTGACACCCGGCTCACGCATGGTGACACCCGACAACTGGTGCGCCGCCTCCATCGTCGCCTTGTTATGGCTGACGAACAGGAACTGCACCTTCTCGCTCATTTCCTTGACCATATTGGCCAAGCGACCGACGTTGGCCTCGTCCAGCGGCGCATCCACCTCGTCCAGCAGGCAGAACGGGGCCGGGTTGAGCTGGAAGATGGCAAACACCAGCGCCACCGCGGTCATCGCCTTCTCACCACCGGACAGCAGCGAGATATTGGATACACGCTTGCCCGGCGGGCGCGCCATGATGGTCACGCCGGTATCGAGCAGATCTTCGCCGGTCAGCTCAAGATAGGCATGGCCACCACCGAACAGGCGTGGATACAGCGCCTGCACGCCGGAATTGACCCGGTCAAAGGTGTCCTTGAAGCGGCCCCGGGTCTCGCGGTCGATCTTGCGGATGGCGTCTTCCAAGGTTTCCAGCGCGGTGTTCAGATCGGTGTTCTGAGCATCCAGATACTCCGAACGCTGCGAGGCCTCGCCGTATTCGTGGATCGCGGCCAGATTGACCGGCTCCAGCCGACGCATGCGGCCATCGATCTGGTGCACCGTCGACTCCCAATCCGACAGCCGCGCATCTTCGGGCAGCGTATTGATCACGTCCTGCAGCACGAAGCCGGCTTTCTCCACCGCTGCCGACAGCTGCTCGGCGCTAAGCACCAAGGCCTGCTGATCCAACTTGCGCTGCGAAATACGCTCGCGCTGCGCCAGCGACTGTTCGTCGCGCTGATGGCGGGTCTGCTCCAACCCACGCAACTCATGATCGATACCATCGAGCAAGGTACGCGCCTCGGCCAGCACGCGGTCGACGCGGACACGCTCAGCCAATGCGTTCTGGTGCTCGGTTTCAAGGCTGTGCACCGGCGTGTCGCCTTCGTCCAGCTGCGAATGCAGTTCGCCAAGGCGCGAGTCGAGCTGACCGCGCTGGCTGCCCATGCGCTCCAGGGCGTGGCTCAGCGAGCTGATCTGGGTGCGCTGCGACTCCAGCGTCAACGCCAATGCATGCATGCTGTCGCGCACATTGCGCGCCGCATCACGGGCTTGATCGCGGGCATCGCTCATCTGCCTGCGCTCGCTTTCCAGCGCGTGCCGGGCAGATTCCAGGTCGCCCATGCTGGACACCGCCTCATCCAGTCGCAGGCGCGCCTCGGTGGCCTGCTCGCGGCTGCCATCCAGCGTTTCCAGCAGCTGCGCCAACTCGCCTTCGATACGCTCGATGCGAGTGCGCGTGGATTCCAACTTGCCCTGCTGGCTCTGCAACTGCCCAGCCAACTCTGACCCGGCGCGGTGCGCCTGATGCAACGAACGCTGCACGTCTTCGCGCTGCTGCTCGGCGGCCAATAGCTGGTCACGCAAGGCGGCCAGCTGCTGCTCCAATGCGCCCTCACGTTCCTGCAGAGTTTCAATCTGCTCGCGTAGGGTGACGATCTCGCGCTCGCGCAAGAGCGCGCCCTGCTCTGCCGCGCCGGAGCGCGACAAGCGCACCCAGCCCTGCCCCAGACGCTCACCGTTGCGGGTGATCACCGATTCGCTGTGGCCGAGCGTGCGTTGCAGTTGCTGCGCCTGCGCCAGGTCTTCAGCGCCATGCAGATGCGCCAGCAGGCGACGGATCGCCAGCGGCCCCTGCACTTTTGCCGCCAATGAGGTTGGCGCGAAGTCCGCCTTGCCATCGGCGCTGGCAACGAGCGCGATGCGTCCTTCACCCAGCTCAGCGAGTGCATCGACCAGTGCCTCCGGTGCATCCACCAGCACGCCTTCGATCAGCTGGCCGAGCGCGCTTTCAACTGCGTTTTCCCAGCCACTCTCAACGGTGATGCGCTCGCCTGCGCGTGCGGCTGAATCCAAGCCGCGCGTTTTCAGCCATGCTGCGGCCGCGCCCTGCTCCTGGCCGAGTGCGGCCTGCTGCAGTGTTTCCAGCGACGACAACCGACCGCGTGCCGATTGCGCCTGCTTGCGCACATCGGCCAGTTCCGACTGCCCGGCACGCTGGTGCTCCTGCAGTGTCGCCACCGATTCCTTGCGCAGCTCGACCTGCTCACTCAAGGTTTCCAGCGCGGTCTTCTGCGTTTCATGTTCCACCTGCAGCTGTTCGAAGGCCTCGGCCAGCGCATCCAGGTCCAGACCGGCGCGCTCTGCCTGCAAGACCTCGCGGCGGCGATCGGCTTCGAGGACTTGTTTGTCCAGATAATCAACGCGGGTGCGCTCGACCTCGCCGGAGCGGGTCGCTTCGGAGGTGTTGCGGTTATGCGCTTCCCAACGCTGCTGCCAATCAGCCAGCTTGGCCTCGGCCTCGCGCAGCGCTTCCTGACGGATCTCGTTGTCTTCCTGCAACTGCTCCAGCTGCGGCTCGGCGCTCTCCACCGACTCACGCAACACCAGCAGCTTGGCCTCGTCGCCGCTGATGTGCTGGCCAAGTTCGGACAGCGCCTGACGAGTTTCGTCGTGCGCCTTGTGCAGGCGCTGCGCCAGTTCCCGCTGGTGGTGAATCTGCTGCTCAAGCCGGGCCAGGGTGCTGCCCACCTGGTACACATCGGCCTGCGCCTTGTTCAAATTCTCGGCCGCTTCTTCGCGGCGCACGCGGCCGGTTTCAATCCGGCTCTCGGCATCGCGCTGCTCGGCGATCAGCTGTTGCAGCTTGGTCTCTTCACGCGACAGCGCTTCGCGCAGGCCGCCCAGTCGGCCGTCGAGGCCACGGTATTCCAAGGCCTTCCATTCCGCATCCTTGACCCGGCGTTCTTCCTGCAGCGCCTGGTACTGTTCGGCCTGCCGCGCCTGACGCTTCAGGTGTTCGAGCTGTTTACCGATTTCTTCGCGCAGGTCGTTGAGGCGATCGAGGTTTTCGCGGGTGTGACGGATTCGGGTTTCGGTTTCCTTGCGGCGCTCCTTGTACTTGGAGATGCCGGCGGCTTCTTCCAGATACACGCGCAGGTCTTCCGGGCGCGCCTCGATGATCTGACTGATCATGCCCTGCTCGATGATCGAGTAGCTGCGCGGGCCAAGCCCGGTGCCCAGGAACAGATCGGTGATATCGCGGCGGCGGCACTTGGTGCCATTCAAGTAATAGTTGCTGCTGCCATCACGGCTGACCGTGCGCTTGACCGAGATCTCGTTGAATGAGGCGTACTCACCGGAAATCGTGTGGTCGGCGTTGTCGAAGATCAGCTCCACCGTCGCCTGCGACACCGGCTTGCGCCCGGCCGAACCGGAGAAGATCACGTCGGTCAGCGAATCGCCCCGCAGGCGGCTGGCCGAGCTCTCGCCCATCACCCAGCGCACCGCATCGATGATGTTGGACTTGCCACAGCCATTGGGACCGACGACGCCGGTCATATTGGTTGGCAGGTGCAAGGTCGTCGGATCGACGAACGACTTGAAACCGGAGAGCTTGATCGTGGATAGACGCATGGAATCGGGCTGTTGGCGGACATCGGCAGCAACTGCCGACATCCGGAATGAGGTTCCGGAGGTTCCCTTCCCGCACTCAAGCCATTGATATCCCGGGGAATTCAACGATCAAAGCACGGCACTGGCAACCGAGTATAGCGACACCCACGGCCATCGGCGGGCAGACCCACCAGACGGCCAAAAGAAACGGGCGCCTTGCGGCGCCCGTTCTTTACAACCAGTGCGGCAGGATCAGGCGTCGGCTTCGACGATGACCTTGACGGTGGTTTCCACATCGGCGTGCAGCTTGACGATGACGTCGAACTCGCCGACGTTGCGGAAAGCGCCTTCGCCCAGGATCACTTCGCTCTTGCTCAGCTCCAGGCCGGCAGCGGTGAAGGCTTCAGCGATATCGCGCGGGCCAACCGAACCGTACAGCTTGCCTTCGGTCGAAGCGTGCGCACCGATGGTGACGCTGGCGCCTTCGAACTTGGCAGCGCGGGCTTCGGCATCGTTGTGCGAGGCCTGGGCCTTGGCTTCGTACTCAGCGCGCTTGGCTTCGAACTCGGCGATGTTGCTGGCGGTGGCCGGAACGGCCTTGCCCTGCGGCACGAGGAAGTTACGGCCGTAGCCCGGCTTCACGTCAACCAGGTCGCCCAGGCCGCCGAGGTTGGTCACTTTCTGGATAAGAATCAGCTTCATGGTGTAGCTCCGTTATTCGTTAGCGGCGCCAATGGCTCCGCAACGCTTGCTGTCCGAATAGGACGGTGGATGCGGAAAATCCGGCCAAGGCCGGATTTCCTGTCGAGAACCCGCAACTGATGCGGGTTCTTCCGAAAAATCGGATTAGACGTCGTGGTTGTCCGTGTACGGGATCAGGGCCAGGAAACGGGCGCGCTTGACGGCCGTAGCCAGCTGGCGCTGGTACTTGGACTTGGTGCCGGTCACGCGGCTCGGAACGATCTTGCCGTTCTCGGTCAGGTACTGACGCAGGGTGTTGAGATCCTTGTAATCGATCTCTTTCACGCCTTCAGCGGTGAACTTGCAGAACTTACGACGGCGGAAGAACTTGGACATGAAAGTGCTCCTTATTCAGCAGAAGCGGCGTCGTCGCCGGCTTCGTCATTGTTGGAAGATGCACCTTCTTCGTCGTCACGACGACGGCGCTCGCCACGCTCGGGCTTGTCACCCTTCTCGTCCTTGCTCTTCATGATCAGCGACTGCTCGGTGTCAGCCTCGTCACGCTTGATGACCAGGTTGCGCAGCACGGCGTCGTTGAAGCGGAAGCTCTCGGTCAGTTCGTTCAGAACTGCCTGGTCGGCTTCGATGTTCAGCAGAACATAGTGAGCCTTCACCAGGTTCTGGATCGGGTAAGCCAGCTGACGACGGCCCCAATCTTCCAGACGGTGGATGGTGCCGTTGCCGGCTTCGACCAGCGCCTTGTAGCGCTCGATCATGGCGGGGACCTGTTCGCTCTGGTCCGGGTGGACCAGGAACACGACTTCGTAATGACGACTCATGTTTTTATACCTTTCGGATATAGCCCTGACGGGCTGGACAGCCCCCCGCTGTGTATCGCGGTGGGGCAAGGGATCCTGCACTTGGAGCGCAGGAAGCCGGGCATTATCCACTGGAAGTGAACTGGAGGCAAGTTGCCCCGGCCCGTGCAACACAGTATCCGGCGCTGGAGCAGACCTCGGCGGCTGCGGATGCTGCGTCGCAACAGTACACTATGTAACCGATTCCACGCCCTCCCCGGACCGCCCGAAGTGAATTCCACGCTCTCCCTGGCAGCGCAGCTGACGCCGCGCCAGCGCACTTTCATTCTCATTGCGCTCTCACTGGGCGGTTTTGCCATCGGCACCAGCGAATTTGCCAGCATGGGCCTGATGCTGGAAATCAGCCGCGGCCTGGCAATCAGCGAAGCCCAGGTCGGTCACCTGATCAGCGCCTACGCCATCGGCGTGGTGGTCGGCGCACCACTACTGGCCTTTGCCGGCGCCAGCCTGCGCCGCCGCAGCCTGCTGCTGTGGCTGATGGGCTTCTACGCCATCGGCAACCTGGCCAGTGCACTGGCCCCGAGCTATCACACGATGCTGCTGGCGCGTTTCGTCGCCGGCCTGCCGCATGGCGCCTATTTCGGCGTGGCCATGCTGGTCGCCGCTTCGATCAGCCCGCCAGAACAGCGCGGCGCGGCCGTCTCCAAAGTGTTGCTGGGCCTGTCCATCGCCATCCTGCTGGGCAACCCGCTGACCACCTGGCTGGGCCAGCAGTTCAACTGGCGCAGCGCCTTCGTACTGGTCAGCCTGCTGGCTCTCGCCACGGTGACGATGGTTGCCCGCCAGCTGCCAGCCGATCCCAGCGAGGTCCGCACCTCGCCGCTGCGTGAAATGCGCGCCTTCAATACCAGCCAGGTGTGGCTGGCACTGGCCATCGGCGCGATCGGCTTTGCCGGCATGTTCTGCGTATTCACCTACCTCGCACCAACCCTGGTCAATGTCACCGGCATCAATGAGCGCTGGATGCCGGTCGCGGTCGGCCTGTTCGGCGTCGGCGCGATCATCGGCAACGTTGCTGGCGGCAAGCTGGTCGACCGGTTGCAGTTCCGTGCCGCCGGCGTGCTGCTGGCATGGTCCATCGTCGTGCTGATGCTGTTCCCGCTGGCCGCGAACTCGGCCTGGGCAATGGTCCCGGCGATCATTGCCGTGGGCACGATGGGCGCGTTGGCCGTGGCCCTGCAGACCCGCCTGATGGACGCCGCCGGCGAGGCCCAGACCCTGGCCGCCGCCTCCAACCATGCCGCCTTCAACACAGCAAACGCGCTCGGCCCGTGGCTGGGCGGCATGGCGATTGGCGCGGGTTATGGCCACGCCTCCACCGGCTATGTAGGCGCGGCGACGGCAGCGGTTGGTTTGCTGCTGTGGGGTATCGCGGTGATGTTGCAGCGCCGCCAGGACGCGCCCGCGCAATTGGCAGCCGACTGAATGTAGTGCCGAGCCATGCTCGGCAGGGGCTTTCCTAGCAAAGCCAGCCTGTAGTGCCGAGCCATGCTCGGCAGAGGCCTTATGCACAATCCCGGACATCACCGGGAATGCTCCAGCCGAGCATGGCTCGGCTCTACAGAGAGCGCAGCCTGCGTCAGCGGTGCATGTCGTCGGTGGTGAAGCTCTCGCCGCAACCGCATTCGGCCGCCGCATTGGGATTCTTGAAGGTGAAGGTCTCGCTCAGGCCCTGCTTGCCGAAGTCGATCTCGGTGCCATCCACCAGCGGCAGGCTCTGTGCGTCCACGTAGATGCGCACGCCGTCCTGCTCGAACACGGTGTCGCCTTCGCGCTCATCCTTGGCCAGGTCGGTAATGTGGCCCCAGCCCGAGCAACCGGTGCGGGTCACGCCAAAACGCAGGCCAAGCGCACCCGGGGTGCCGCTGACGAAGCGCTGCACGCGGGAATGGGCGATGGGGGTCAGATGAACAGCCATGGTAGGGCGACTCCAGCAGAATTACGGTCCAATTATAGATGGAGGCGGTCCGCCGGACTGCAAGCGTTGATAAATGCTCGCCTGCCCGGGCGTTGAGCCGCTAAAATCTCGCATTCACAGATCGAGTCGATCAACAGAGGATTCAAGTCATGACGGTGGTCAGCGTTGCACACGCCCTTGCCGGGAAATTCCCGGAAGGCGGAGAAGTCACAGTCCGCGGGTGGGTCCGCACGGTGCGCGGCTCGGCTGGACTGGCCTTCGTCAACGTCAGCGATGGCTCGGGCTTCGCCGCGATCCAGGTCGTGGCCACCGAAGCGCTGTCCAATTTCGAAGACATCAAGAAGCTGACCCCGAGCTGCTCGGTGATCGCCACCGGCACCCTGGTCAAGTCGCAGGGCAAGGGCCAGAGTTTCGAGATCCAGGCACAAAGCCTCGAGATCGTCGGCTGGGTCGAAGACCCGCTGACCTACCCGATCCAGCCCAAGCCGATGTCGCCGGAGTTCCTGCGCGAAGTGGCGCACCTGCGCCCGCGCACCAACCTGTTCGGCGCGGTTACCCGTATCCGCGACTGCCTGTCCAAGGCCGTGCACCGTTACTTCCACGAGAACGGCTTCTACTGGATCAGCACGCCCATCGTCACCACTTCCGATGCCGAGGGCGCAGGCCAGATGTTCCGCGTCTCGACGCTGGACATGGCCAACCTGCCGCGCACCAGTGATGGCCAGGTCGACTTCAGCCGTGACTTCTTCGGCAAGGAAACCTTCCTGACCGTGTCCGGCCAGCTCAACGTCGAGGCTTACTGCCTGGCACTGAGCAAGGTCTACACCTTCGGCCCGACCTTCCGCGCCGAGAACAGCCACACCACCCGCCACCTGGCGGAGTTCTGGATGGTGGAGCCGGAAATCGCCTTCGCCGACCTGGCCGAAAACGCGCGTGTGGCCGAAGAGTTCCTGAAGTACCTGTTCCGCGCCGTGCTCGACGAGCGTGCCGACGACATGGCCTTCATCGCCGAGCGCGTGCAGAAGGACGCCATCACCCGCCTGGAAGCCTTCGTCAATGCACCGTTCGAGCGCATCGAGTACACCGATGCGATCAGCCTGCTGCAGAAGTCCGGCAAGAAGTTCGACTACCCGGTCGAATGGGGCCTGGACCTGCAGACCGAACACGAGCGCTGGCTGACCGAAGAACACGTTGGCCGCCCGGTGGTGGTCACCAACTATCCGGAACATTTCAAGGCCTTCTACATGCGCCTGAACGATGACGGCAAGACCGTCGCCGCGATGGACGTGCTGGCCCCAGGCATTGGCGAGATCATCGGCGGCAGCCAGCGCGAAGAACGCCTCAACGTGCTCGACGCGCGCATGGCGCAGTTCGGCCTGGATCCGGATCACTACCAGTGGTACCGCGACTTCCGTCGCTACGGTTCGGTGCCGCACGCCGGTTTCGGCCTGGGCTTCGAGCGCCTGGTGGTTTACGTCTGCGGCCTGTCCAACATCCGCGATGCAATCCCCTACCCGCGCGCACCGGGTTCGGCGGAGTACTGATTCATCTGACCCAGTAACAGGAGGCGGTGCCGTTGACCTTGTTCTTCGCTCTTTGCTTCGTTGGCGTGGCCATTGCCGGCCTCAGCGCCTTCCTGATTTTCTGGCCGTTGACGCTGGTCCATATACGCGACCGGCATCCGGCGCTGGCATCCGAATTTGGTGCCGGCGCCTTTCTCAAACCAGAGTGCCTGCGCTGGCTGCTGGGCCGCGGCTTCAACGGCATCGCCGACCGCTCGCTGTCCGGGTTGGCCACACCCGCCCGCATCGCCCTGCTGGTGATGCTCGGCGGATTGGGCATGGCACTGCTGTTGTGGCTTTTTTCGCAGGTAATGAAATGACTGATTTCGAGAACATTCCCGACCAGTGGTGGCTGGCACAGCTCGGCGGCACCCTGATCTGGGCGCGCCTGCGGGTCCGCCCGGGCGGCACCGCCGAGATCCTGGACAGCGACGGCAACACGCTCAGCTACGACAGCGAAGACACCGCCCGCGCACAGCTGTTCGACGCCGAGTTCGTTGCCTTTGATGGCCTGGACGAAGAAGACGCACTGCATCGCGGCTTCTCGCTGCACGAAGTGGCACCGCCGCAAGGCGATGACGACAGCTTGCGCGAGCGCATGGTTCAACTGCTCGGCACCCGGGTCTAAGCACTCCGTGTTCGCCCAGCGCGTTTTTGTAGAGACCGACCTGCTCTGGCTGGACCGCCTGCTGGACCGCGACCCGTTCGTGACCTTGCTGACCACCGGCGACGATGGACTGCCCGAACTGACCCGGCTGCCGGTGCTGTACCGGCGCGAAGGGCACAAGGTCGAACTGATCGGCCATTGGGCTAAGGCCAACAAACAGTCGCGCCACCTCGGCCGCGCCAAGGTATTGGTCAACGGCCCGCAATGCTATGTCTCGGCCAGCTGGTATCCGGACAAGGAAAGCGCTGCGCGCGTGCCTACCTGGAATTACGCCGCCGCTGAACTGGTCGGCGAACTGCACAGTTTCGACGACACGGCGGCATTGGCCCAGTTGCTGACAGACACCAGCCAGTTCTTCGAGGCCAGCGTCGGCCAGGACTGGCAGTTCGATGCCAGCCTGGACGATCACGCCCCCTCGCTGCGAGCCATCGTAGGCTTCCGTCTGGACGTGCAACAGATCCAGATCAAGCTGAAGCTGAGCCAGAACCACCCGCAGGCAAACCAGCTGGCGGTGATCGAGGCCTTGCAGGCCCTGGACACCCCCGATGCCCGCGAACTGGCGCAGTGGATGCAGCTTTACCGCAGTGAGCACGGCGATCAGCACGATGGCTGAGCTGCGCCCCGTTTCCCGCGACGCTGCCATGCAAACGCGCAGCAGCGCCCTACCCCTCAAGATCGCAAGGGAAGCTTCACCATGAAAGACATCCATAACCTGCTGCAGAAGAACCGCGAATGGGCGGACCGGATCGAGAAGGAAGATCCCGAGTTCTTCCATCAGCTGGCCAAGCAGCAGAGCCCGGAATACCTGTGGATCGGCTGTTCCGATTCGCGCGTACCGGCCAACCAGATCATCGGCATGGCACCGGGCGAGATCTTCGTCCACCGCAACATCGCCAACGTGGTGGTGCACACCGACCTGAACTGCCTGAGCGTGATCCAGTACGCCGTGGACCAGCTCAAGATCAAGCACATCCTGATCGTCGGCCATTACGGCTGCGGCGGCGTGCATGCGGCCTTGAACAAGGTGCGTGTCGGCCTCGCAGACAACTGGCTGCGCCATGTCGGCGATGTCGCGCAGAAGCACGACGACATCCTGTCGCAGATCGACGATCCCGACCTGCGCCACGCGCGCCTGTGCGAGTTGAACGTGATCGAACAGGTGGTCAACGCCTGCCGCTCGACCATCGTCCAGGACGCCTGGGCCCGCGGCCAGAAACTGATGGTGCACGGCTGGGTCTACAGCCTGCGCGACGGCCGCGTCAGCGAGATGGGTATTGATGTGGGTTCGCCGGAGGAGTTGCAGCCTGCGTATGAGAAGGCGTTGTCGTTTGTGCCGCGGAAGGGCAAAAGGCACTGAGCGGAGGAAGGCACTGCCGGAGCTAGGCTTCCCTAAACCCGGCCGGAGCTAGGCTTCCTCCCCTCTCCCGCTTGCGGGAGAGGGGCTGGGGGTGAGGGCCTACCGCCCCAGCCAAGTCAAAACCATGCCCTCATCCGCCCTCCGGGCACCTTCTCCCGCATGCGGGAGAAGGGACAGAGCAGAAGCCAGAGCAAAGCCAAAGCCAAAGCCAAAGCAACAGCCAAAGCAACAGCAACAGCAACAGCAACAGCAAGAGCAAGAGCAAGCCCAAAGCCGCAGCAGCACCCCTCCAAAACACCCCCAGCCCCTCACCAAACAGGCCCCGCATGCTCCCCCTACCCCTGAACCTGCTCGGCTGGATCGAAGAACACCGCCATCTCCTGAAGCCGCCGGTCGGCAACAAGATGATCGAGAACGGTGACTTCATCGTCATGGTGGTTGCCGGCCCCAACAGCCGCAACGATTACCACTGGGACGAAGGCCCGGAGTGGTTCTTCCAGCTCGAAGGCGAGATGGTGCTGCGGATACAAGAAGACGGCGCGGTGCGCGACATCCCTATCCGCGCCGGCGAGATCTTCCTGCTGCCGCCGCGCGTGCCGCATTCGCCGCAGCGCATGCCCGGCTCAATCGGCCTGGTGGTCGAGCGCAAGCGCCTGGACCACGAGCTCGATGGCTTCATGTGGTTCTGCCAGCAGTGCAATCACAAGATCTACGAAGAGTTCTTCCATCTGAAGAACATCGAGACCGATCTGCCCAAGGTCTTCGACCGGTTCCATGCGTCCATCGAACACCGTACCTGCCGCCAATGCGGGGCCGTGCATCCACTGCCTAAACCGGTCACGCCAGAGGCCTGAGTGGCCGGGCGCGGTTACACTGCGGGTACATCCTCGACGTGTCCGCACCGATGAACGAAACGCTGTCACCCGCTCACGCCACCGCACTTGATGCTGCCGATCCGCTGCGCCATCTGCGCAGCCAGTTTCTGATCCCGCAGCACCAAGGCACCGATCAAGCCTATTTCGTCGGCAACTCGCTGGGCCTACAGCCACGCGGTGCGCAGGCGATGGTGCAGGAGGTGATGGATCAATGGGGCCGCATCGCTGTCGAGGGCCACTTCACCGGGCCGACGCAGTGGTTGAGTTATCACCGCCTGGTGCGCGATTCGCTGGCCGGCGTGGTCGGCGCGCTGCCGCACGAAGTCGTCGCGATGAACACGCTGAGCGTGAACCTGCACCTGATGATGGTCAGCTTCTACCGCCCCAGCAGCGAGCGCCCGGCAATCCTGATGGAAGCAGGCGCCTTTCCGACCGACCGCCACGCGGTCGAGGCACAGATCCGCTTCCATGGCTTCAACCCGGCCACCGACCTGATCGAAGTGCAGCCGGACGAAGCCAACGGCACCATCTCGATGCAGGCCATCGAACAGGCCATCAGCGAACACGGCAAGCGCGTCGCACTGGTGCTGTGGCCGGGCGTGCAGTACCGCACCGGCCAGGTCTTCGATCTGGACGCGATCACCCGCCTGGCACGCGCGCAAGGCGCCAACATCGGCTTCGATCTGGCCCACTCGGTTGGCAACGTACCGTTGAACCTGCATGAGGTCGCACCCGACTTCGCGGTGTGGTGTCACTACAAATATTTGAATGCCGGTCCGGGTGCGGTTGCTGGCGCCTTCGTGCACGAACGCCACGCCAAGGACACCTCGCTGCCACGCTTCGCCGGTTGGTGGGGCCATGAGCAGGCGACCCGCTTCCAGATGGCCCCGGAGTTCGTGCCCGAGCTGGGCGCCGAAGGCTGGCAGCTGAGCAATCCACCAGTGCTCGGGCTTGCTCCGCTGCGTGCATCGCTGGCGCTGTATGACGAAGCCGGCATGGACGCATTGCGCACCAAGTCGCTGAAGATCACCGGCTACCTGGAAACCATGGTGCGCGCACGCCTGGACCATGTGCTGCAGATCATCACCCCTGCCGAACCCGAGCGCCGCGGCTGCCAGCTGTCGCTGCGCGTGGCCGGCGGTCGCGCGCAGGGCCGCTCGCTGTTCGAATACCTGCAATCTGTCGGCGTGCTCGGCGACTGGCGCGAGCCCGATGTCATCCGCATCTCGCCCACGCCCCTGTACAACCGCTATAGCGATGTTTACCGCTTCGTCGACGAAGTGGAAACCTGGGCTGGCGTCTGACCAACGGAATCCTGTGACTTGAACACCCCCACCCCACGCAGTCTCACCTTGATCGGCGCCGGCCTGGCCGGCTCCCTGCTCGCCATCCTGCTGTCGCGGCAGGGCTGGAAAATAACGGTCTACGAACGCCGCGGTGATCCGCGCATCGCTGACTATGAGTCGGGCCGGTCGATCAATCTCGCACTGGCCGAACGTGGTCGCAATGCCTTGCGCCAGGCTGGCGTCGAAGACGAGGTGATGGCCAAGGCGGTGATGATGCGCGGCCGCATGGTGCACCCGCGCGAAGGCGAGCCTGATCTGCAGCGCTACGGTCGCGACGACAGCGAGGTGATCTGGTCGGTGCACCGCAAAGACCTCAACACCACCTTGCTGCAGCTGGCCGAGGAAGCGGGTGCAACCGTGCATTTCCACCGCCGCCTGCACACCGTGGACTTCGATGCCGGCTATGCACGCTTCATCGATGACCGCGACGACCAGCCACACGACATCCACTTCAATACGCCGCTGATCGGTGCCGATGGTGCCGGTTCGGCGCTGCGTGCAGCAATGAACCGCAAGCTGCCGTTGGGCGAGCGCATCGAGTTCCTCGATCATTCGTACAAGGAACTGGAGATCCCGCCGGCCGCCGACGGCAGTTTCCAGATCGAAGCCAATGCCCTGCACATCTGGCCGCGCGGCAACTACATGTGCATCGCCCTGCCCAACGACGAAGGCACCTTCACCGTCACCCTGTTCCTGCCCAATGAGGGCGAGCCCAGCTTCGCCACCGTGCGCAACGGAGCCGAAGCGGAAGCCTTGTTCCAACGCGACTTCGCTGATGCGCTGCCGTTGATACCGGACCTGCGCGCTGACTGGGAACAGCATCCGCCCGGCCTGCTCGGCACACTGTACCTGGAACGCTGGCACCAGCGAGGCAAAGCGGTGCTAATCGGCGATGCCGCACATGCGATGGTGCCATTCCACGGCCAGGGCATGAACTGCGCATTCGAGGACTGCGTGGTGCTGGCGCGTTGCCTGGCCGAGCATCCCGGCACCGAACAAGCCTTCGCCGCATTTGAAGCCGAGCGCAAACCCAATGCCGCCGCCATCCAGCAGATGGCCCTGGACAACTATCTGGAGATGCGCGACCGCGTCGCCGACCCAAGCTACCTGCTGCAGCGCGAGCTGGAGCAGGCCCTGCAGGCACGCTGGCCCACCCGTTTCGTGCCGCATTACACGATGGTTACCTTCCTGCACACGCCATATGCGATTGCGTTGGAGCGTACGCGTCTGCAGCAGACCATTCTTGCCGACGCCACCGCAGGCCACGACTCGCTGGACAATATCAACTGGGCCGGGCTGGAGCAGATCGTCCATGCTCAGCTGCCGGTGCTGGAAGGAGCCCACTGATGGCCGAGAGCTTCCTGTTCTACGACCTGGAAACCTTTGGCCAGGACCCGCGCCGTACCCGCATCGCCCAGTTCGCCGCGGTGCGCACCGATGCCAACCTGAAAGTCATCGACGAACCGGTCAGCTTCTACGTCAAGCCGGCCGATGACCTGCTGCCCTCGCCCATCGCCACGCTGATCACCGGCATCACCCCGCAGCATGCGCTGGCCGAGGGTGTCAGCGAGGCCGAGGCCTTCGCCCGCATCAACGAGTTGATGAGCAAGCCACAGACCTGCACGCTTGGCTATAACACCCTGCGCTTCGATGATGAGTTCGTACGTTACGGCCTGTTCCGTAACTTCCACGATCCCTACGAGCGCGAATGGCGCAGCGGCAACTCGCGCTGGGACCTGCTCGACATGCTGCGGCTGATGCACGCACTGCGCCCGGACGGCATCAACTGGCCCAAGCGCGAAGACGGCGCCACCTCGTTCAAGCTGGAACACCTGGCGCTGGCCAATGACGTACGCGAAGGCGATGCCCACGAGGCGCTGTCCGACGTCTACGCCACTATCGGCATGGCGCGGCGCTTCCGCGAGGCACAGCCGCGCATGTGGGATTACGCACTGCGCCTGCGCGACAAACGCTACGTCGGCAGCCTGCTCGACGTGGTGGCGATGGAGCCGGTGCTGCACATATCGATGCGCTACCCGGCCAGCCGCCTGTGCGCCGCACCGGTGCTGCCATTGGCCCGCCACCCGCATATCAACAACCGGGTGATCGTGTTCGACCTGGAAGGTGATATCGAACCGCTGCTGGAACTGCCGGTGGAAGAGATCACCGCGCGTCTGTACACCCGCGCCGCCGACCTGCCCGAGGGCCAGCAACGCATTCCGCTGAAGGAAGTGCATCTCAACAAGGTGCCGGCACTGGTTGCCTGGAACCATCTGCGCGATGCCGACTTCGAGCGCCTGGCCATCGACCCGGCGGTGATCGAAGCCAAGGCCGAGAAGCTGCGCGCGCTTGCTCCGCAGCTGGCCGAGAAGGCCCGCCAGGTGTTTGCGCGTGAACGCACGAACGACGGTCCGGTCGACGCCGACGCCTCGCTGTACGACGGCTTCCTGACTGAAGGCGACAAGGGCCTGCTGAGCAAGGTGCGCACTGCGCCGCCAGAAGCACTCGCCGAGCTGGAGCAGCGCTTCCGCGATCCGCGCCTGCCCGAACTGCTGTTCCGCTACCGCGCCCGCAACCATCCGCAAACCCTGGACGCGACCGCACGCTCACGCTGGGACGCATATCGTCAGCAACGTTTCACCACTCCTGGCATGGCCGAGCAGACCTTGCCGGAATACGTCGCGCAGATTGCCGAATTGCGCGAAGAACACAAGGACAACCCGGCCTCACTGGCCTTGCTGGATGCTTTGGACCAGTGGCGCCATACCTTGCAGGACACACCATGACCCAGTATTTCAGCGATGCCAGCTTCAAGTTCCTGAAAGCGTTGGCACGCCATAACGACAAGACCTGGTTTGCCGAGCACAAGCAGCAGTACGAAGATCATGTACGCCAGCCCTTCCTGCGCCTGATCACCGACCTGCAGCCGGATCTGAGCGAGGTCAGCACGCATTTCCAGGCCGATCCGCGCACCGTCGGCGGCTCGCTGTTCCGCATCTACCGTGATTCGCGCTTCTCCCACGACAAAGCACCCTACAAGACCTGGCAGGGTGCACGTCTGTTCCATGAGCGCCGCAAGCAGGTGCCAGCGCCGTCGTATTACATCCACCTGGCACCGGGCGAGAGCTTTGTTGGTGCTGGCATCTGGCACCCGGAACCGGACGTACAGCGCCGCCTGCGTCAGTTCATCCTCGACAACCCCGGCAGCTGGAAGGCGGCCGCGCATGCGCCGACCACGCGCAAGCGCTACGAGTTCGAAAGCAGCGAAAAACTGGTGCGGCCACCGCGCGGTTTCCCGGCCGACTTCGAGTTCATCGACGACCTCAAGCACCGCAATTGGGTGCTATGGCGCTCGTTGGACGACGAGGTGATGACCGGCCCGCGCCTGCGCCAGACCCTGGCCAAGGACCTGGCCGCACTCGGTCCGTTCGTCGACTACCTGTGCGCCGCCCTGGACCTGGAGTTCTGATTGGCGCGGGCTTCACGCAAACCAACCTGGTTTGCGGCACGCTTGGCGGCAACCTTCGACAGGAAGCCGCCATGACCAGCATCCACCTGCAAGTCTGGATCGATGCCCCGCTGACCACCGTCTACAGCGGCCTGGCCAGCGCCGAGGGACTGAGCCACTGGTGGATACCGCACCAGCAATCGCTCATCGACGGCGACACGGTGATCAGCCACAACCCTGGCTCGGGCCATGGCGTGGTCGCGCTGAAGGTACTGGAGATCATTCCCGAGCGCTGCATCCGCTGGGAGGTGATCAGCCGCCACCCGCCGCAAAGCCCGGCCTCGGCCTGGACTGGCACCGAGATCCGCTTCGGCCTGTCACGCCGGGCCAGCCCCGGTGCCTGGCGCGGCCTGCCGCACGAAGGCGAGCCGATGACCGTGCTGGAGTTCCATCACCTGGGCTGGAACGGCGACAGCGAGTACCTGGGCTTCTGTAGCCAGGCCTGGGCCGAAACCCTGGTGATGCTGCGCCGCTGGGCCGAAGCAAGCATCCCCGCACACTCCTGATATCGAGGACCGCAACGCAATGAAGAAATGGATACTGCCCGCCGTTATTGCTGCGCTGGTGCTGCTGGCCGCTTACGTGATCGGCGGCCCCTATCTGGCAATCCGCGGCATCAGCCAGGCGATCGAACAGCGTGACACCGGCAAGTTGGCGCGACACGTGGACTTCGGCGCGGTACGGGTCAACATCAAGGCGCAGATCAACGATTACATAGTGCGCCGCGCCGGCAGCGACATGCAGTCCAGTCTGTTCGGCCAGGTAGCCTTGGGCATGGCTGGCAATCTAACCGGCGCCGGCGTCGATACCTTCGTCACCCCCTTGGGTATTGCCGCGCTGTTGCAGGGTGACAGCCTGTGGAAGCGCGCCATCGGTGACACCGTTGGTGGCGATACCTGGGCACCGCCCTCCCCAGCCAAGCCGCTGGCCAATACCACCGGCCATTACGAGTCGCTGTCGCGCTATACCGCCACCACGCACCTGGAAGATGGCCGCGAGGTCGTGTTCGTACTCAGCCGCCAAGGGCTGCGCTGGCGGCTGACCAATATCGTGCTGCCACTGGGACAGGCGCCGGACTGACCGGCGCCGGTTCCGTCAGGCAATCTTGCGCGGCGCCTCCTCGACCTCGCTGTCCAACAGGAAGGCTTCCAGTGAATCATCCATCGCCTGCATCCAAGGCGTGTGGTGCAGCGGCGCCTGCGTGCCGGTCAGCACCGAGCGATAGCTGTAGTTGCGATAGCCGAGGATGTCGCCCTTCTTGTCGCGCTTCCACTGCTTGAACAGCGTGGCCACGGCCTCGACATTGAAGTCCGGATAGTCAGTGGCATCGAGCAGATCGCGCACATACTCTGTCTGGAAGTCGATGTCCTGCGCCGCCGAGGTTGTCGCCTCCTCACGCGCCAGCCAGGTTTCGCTATCTGCACGCATTGCATCGCTCGCCGGCAGCGTGATCCTGCCAAGGATCACATCGCGCGCATACCAGGCCTGCGCATCGAACATGTTGAAGGTGTAGTACTGGTCCTGCATGCCCAGATAGATCAGCTTGGGGTTGTCGATCCAGAACACACCCTTGTACAGATCACCGGGGTACAGACGGTTGCGGGTGCGCAGGGTCAGCGCATCGGGCAGGAACGGGAAATGGTGCTGGTAGCCGGTGCACAGCACGATCGCATCCACATCCTTGCTAGTACCATCGATGAAGTGCGCTGTATTGCCCTCGACACGCTGCAGCAGCGGCTTTTCCTCGAACGCAGCCGGCCAGTCGTAGCCCGTTGCCGCGCTGCGATAGCTGAAAGTCACCGATTTGGCGCCGTATTTGTAGCACTGCGTGCCAATGTCCTCGGCCGAATAGCTGCTACCTACCAACAGCAGATCCTTGTCGGTGAACTCGCAGGCATCGCGGAAGTCGTGTGCATGCAGCACGCGCCCGGGGAAACGATCTACGCCTTCGAAGAACGGCGCGTTCGGCGTGGAGAAATGCCCGGTGGCAACGATTACCCGGTCGAACTCCTCGGTCAGCAGCTCGTCTTTCTTCAGGTCGCGCACGGTGACGGTGAAGCGCTCGGTCTCTTCCGAGTAGTCGACCCATTGCACCGCCATGTTGAAGCGGATCTGATCACGCACGCCGCTCTTTTCGATGCGGCCCATGATGTAGTCGCGCAGCACGGCGCGTGGCGGATAGGAGGCGATCGGGCGGCCAAAATGCTCTTCGAAACTGTAGTCGGCAAACTCCAGCGCTTCCTTCGGGCCGTTGGACCAGAGGTAGCGGTACATGCTGCCATGCACGGGTTCGCCATAAGCATCCAGCCCGGTACGCCATGTGTAGTTCCACATCCCGCCGAGATCCGATTGCTTTTCAAAGCAGACGATCTCTGGCACTTCAGCCCCACCTCGACGGGCGGATTCAAAGGCACGAAGTTGCGCCAAGCCGCTCGGGCCGGCTCCAAGAATGGCGATACGCATGGTCATTCGGGTTGTTTCTCCTGTGTAGCTGCAATCGCGTAAACGCGACGGCACTGCGCAAGGGCGCGTTATGCGCCGTGCAGGAGAGACAATGCGTCCAGTCCCGCGCGGCGCGCGAAACACCCGGCCGCCACGCAAGGCAGCGCGAAAGGGAATGGCAGGTACATGACGCTACCGGTCGGGGAACAGGCCCCGCCCCTGGATCACCGGGTGGGTGCAGTGCGGGAGGGATCTGCTGCATTCGTGCAGATCAGGACGCGGCGGGATTGCCGCTGGTTCAGCTTGGAACCCGCGAAAGCGACTTCATCCTAGCATGCGACGCTTTTGTAGGAGCGGCGTAAGCCGCGAAGCCACAAATGTTACTGAAGCGGCATTGGCTGCAATTGCAGGCAGCAAGCATTCGGTCTTGTCACCAGCTTCGCGGCTTACGCCGCTCCTACAAACAACCGGTTCAATCCGGATTGGCTACACCATGCGGCACATGGCCAGCAGCCACGTGCTGACGTGCGCTGTCGATGTTGTGCTGCGAATCGTCGAAGAAGATATCCGCACCGAAGGCTTCAAGGAACGGGCCCTTGTGGCGGCCGCCGAGGAACAGCGCTTCATCCAGACGCACACCCCACTCGCGCAGGGTGCGGATAACCCGCTCATGCGCTGGCGCCGAACGTGCGGTTACCAGCGCGGTGCGGATGGGCGCGGCTTCGCCGGCCGGGAACGCCGCCTGCAAGGCATGTAGTGCGGACAGGAAGTTGCGGAACGGGCCACCGCTGAGCGGCTCATGCGCGCGTTCGCGCTCATGGCGACCGAACGCCTCCACGCCCTGCTCGCGCGAGATGCGCTCGCTTTCATCACCAAAGATCACCGCGTCACCATCGAAGGCGATGCGCAGCTGGGTCTTGGAGCGGCCGGTATCGGTAGCCGCTGCCGAAGCAGCAGCTACCTCCTGCGCGCTCTGCGGCAGGATCGTCGCCGCAGCGATGCCGTTGACCAGCGCACGACGCACCGAGTCCGGGTTGGCCGAGAGGAACAGATCGGTACCAAACGGCTTGACGTAAGGCCAGGTCGGCTCGCCAGCAGTGAAGGTTGCCCGCACGATATCCAGCTTGTAATGCTGGATGGAATTGAAGATGCGCAGGCCGGTATCAGCGGAATTGCGCGATAGCAGGATCACCTCGACCCGCGGCGTTTCCACCGGTGCGCCGTCATTCAATGCCAGCAACTTGCGCACCACCGGGAAGGCCACACCCGGCTTGAGTACATCGTCTTCGTGCGCTCGCTGGTAGGCGGCATAGGCCTCCAGACCTTCGCGTTCGAACAGGGCGTGGCCTTCTTCGAGGTCGAACAGTGCGCGCGAAGTAACCGCGACAGTGAGCAGCCGGGGAGTGTTGTCACCCATGGACGATGAACCCAATACGATCAAGGAACGGGACCCAGTCTACCCGGAAGCGGCCCCGCTGCTGCCATTCCGGCATTCAGACCATGAACTGTTCGCTCAGGATGCGTTCTTCGAGGTTGTGCTCGGGGTCGAACAGCAGGGTCACCTGGCGCTCGCGCGACTCACGGATGGTCACTTCCACCACGTCACGGGTTTCGTGCGAATCGGCTGTAACGCTGACCGGACGTTTGTAAGGATCGAGTACGCGGAAGCGCACTTCGGTCTCGGCCTTGAGAATGGCGCCGCGCCAGCGCCGCGGCCGATACGGGGCCAACGGGGTCAAGGCAATGGTGTTGGAGCCCAGCGGCAGGATCGGGCCGTGCGCCGAGTAGTTGTACGCGGTGCTGCCGGCGGGTGTGGAGACCAGCACGCCGTCGCAGATCAGTTCTTCCACCCGTTGCTGGCCATTGAGGTCAATACCGATATGCGCGGCCTGTCGGGTTTGCCTTAGCAGTGACACGTCGTTATAGGCCAGCGAGCCGGTGGTGGTGCCTGATTCGGTCTGCGCGATCATTTCCAACGGCCGCAGATAGGCCGGTTCGGCCAGGGCCAGGCGCTCGATCAGATCATCTTCGCGATGGTGGTTCATCAGGAAGCCGACGGTGCCCAGCTTCATGCCGAATACCGGTTTGCCCTTGCCGCCGTGGCGATGCAGGGTCTGCAACATGAAACCATCGCCGCCGAGCGGGCAGATCACGTCCGCGTCTTCCGGGTTGTGATCGCCATAGCGGGCAGCCAGGCTGACACGGGCCTGCTGGGCAGTCTCGACGGTGCTGGCGAGGAATGCGATTCGGGGGGACACGGGCGCGTCTTTTCGTTCGGCTTGGAGGGCGAGGATAACCTGCTGGTGTGTTGGCTGGTGCTTTCGTTTGCTTGGAAACTGAAGGCCAACGACAACAGCTTGCCCTCACCCCAACCCCTCTCCCGCAGGCGGGAGAGGGGCTGAAGCTGCAATTGCACGCGGTGCTCGCGCTCGCAGATCGCGGGCCCGTCTCCCGGGCGCGGGTGTGGGGTTGGGGTGAGGGCAAGCTCTTGATTTCCCCAAAAGAAAACGGGCCCAAAGGGCCCGTTCTCCAAAACAAAAACCTACCGGCTTAAGCGCCGTGCGCAGCCAACTGCCCCAAACGCTGCACCGCCACCGACACCGTCGGGTAGTCCAGCGTCTTCTGCTCGGCCAGCTCGGCCAGCATCGCCAGGGTGAAGCGCAGGCCACTGTCATCGCGGCCCAACCACGCAGCCACCTTGGCCTCGGCGGTCGCGCCCTTCATCGACAGCACCTGGCCAGCCAGTGCACGCTGATGCGCAGCCAGCTCGTCGCGCAGCACGCCACGGGCAACCGCATGCCAACGGCCGTTGACCTCCAGCGCATCGATCTGCTCGAACAGCCACGGCATCTGCAGGGCTTCGCCCAGGCGGAAGTGGACCTTGGACACATCCACCGGCTTGAGCTTGCGCGGACGCGCCAGCTCAATGATGTCGAACGCCGGTTCCAGGAACTGCAGTTCGGAAAGCTGCTGCGCCAGTGCCGCCGGCAAGCCCTTCTCCTTCCACGCCGCGACGCTGGCCTCATAGGCCGGGCGCTGCGAATCAGGCAGCACGCCCGAGGCAACACGGATGTCGTTGAACGGGCCCTGGTAGCGATCCACTGCGGCGGTGATGCCCGGCATCGCGCCCGGGCGGGTCAGCAGCCAACGCACGAACGAACGCTGCAGCTTCCAGATCACTTCCAGTGCGTCCACCTGCACCGCTTCCGGCAAGGTGCCGTCGAGCGCGTCGATCTGCGTCCACAGTGCACGTGCGTCCAGCGTTTCGCGGCTGATGGTGTAAGCCTTGGCGACCTCGGCCACGGTGCGGCCGGTGTCTTCCTGCATGCGCATCAGGAAGGTGGCGCCCATGCGGTTGATGGTCTGGTTGGTCACCGCCGTGGCGATGATTTCACGCTTCAGGCGGTGACGCTCCATCGCGTCGGCGTACTTCTTCTGCAGCGGCTGCGGGAAATAACGCAGCAGCTCCTTGGACAGGTACGGATCTTCCGGGATGTCCGACTCCAGCAGCTGCTGGAAGGCGACGATCTTGGAGTACGACAGCAGTACCGCCAGCTCCGGACGGGTCAGGCCCTGGCCGCGCAGCTTGCGTGCCGACAGCTCGGCATCGGACGGCAGGAACTCGATCTGGCGATCCAGCAGGCCCTGCTTCTCCAGCGTGCGGATGAAGTGCTGCTTGGAGCCCAGACGCTTGCTGCTCATCCGTTCCATCAGGCTCAACGCCTGGTTCTGACGGTAGTTGTCCATCAGCACCAGCTCGCCGACCTCGTCGGTCATCGAGGCCAGCAGCTTGTTGCGCTGCTCCACGGTGAGCTTCTTGGCGCGCACCACGTCGTTGAGCAGGATCTTGATGTTGACTTCGTGGTCGGAGGTATCCACACCGGCCGAGTTGTCGATGAAGTCGGTGTTGAGCAGCACGCCAACCTGCGCAGCCTCGATGCGGCCGAGCTGGGTCATGCCCAGGTTGCCGCCCTCGCCCACGATCTTGCAGCGCAGCTCGCCGCCGTTGACGCGCAGGCCGTTGTTGGCGCGGTCGCCGACATCGGCATTGGTCTCGGTCGCCGACTTGACGTAGGTACCGATGCCCCCGTTCCACAGCAGGTCAACCGGTGCCTTCAGCGCGGCATTGATCAGGTCGGTCGGGTTCATCGCCTTGATGCTGGCGTCGATGCCCAGTGCTTCACGCACTTCCGGGGTGATCTCGATCGACTTGAGCGAACGCGGGTAAATGCCGCCGCCCTTGCTGATCAGCTTGCTGTCGTAGTCGGCCCAGCTCGAACGCGGCACCTTGAACATGCGCGCGCGTTCCTTGAACGAGCTGGCAGCCACCGGGTTCGGGTCGAGGAAGATGTGGCGGTGGTCGAAAGCGCAGACCAGGCGGATGTGCTCGGACAGCAGCATGCCGTTACCGAACACGTCGCCGGACATGTCGCCAACACCGACCACGGTGAAGTCCTGCTTCTGGCAGTCCTGGCCCAGCGCACGGAAGTGGCGCTTGACCGACTCCCACGCACCACGCGCGGTGATGCCCATGCCCTTGTGGTCATAACCAACCGAGCCACCGGAAGCAAACGCATCGTCCAGCCAGAAACCGTGCGCACGGGCAATGCCGTTGGCGGTGTCGGAGAACGTGGCGGTGCCCTTGTCGGCAGCGACGACCAGGTACGGATCGTCCATGTCATGACGCACCACACCCTGCGGCGGCACGATCTTGTTGTTGACGATGTTGTCGGTGATGTCCAGCAGGCCGTTGATGAAGCGCTTGTAGCAGGCCACGCCCTCGGCGAACCAGGCATCGCGGTCCACCGCCGGGTCCGGCAGCTGCTTGGCGAAGAAGCCGCCCTTGGAGCCGACCGGCACGATCACGGTGTTCTTGACCATCTGTGCCTTGACCAGACCCAGCACCTCGGTGCGGAAGTCTTCGCGACGGTCCGACCAGCGCAGGCCACCACGGGCGACCGGGCCGAAACGCAGGTGGGTACCTTCCACGCGCGGGCCGCACACGAAGATTTCGCGGTACGGACGCGGCTTGGGCAGGTCCGGCACCTTGGCGGCGTCGAACTTGAAACTGATGTAGTCGGCCGGGCCGCCATCGGCGCGCACGCCGTCCTTGCGGACCATGTAGTAGCTGGTGCGCAGGGTGGCTTCGATCACGCCGATGAAGCTGCGCAGGATGCGGTCTTCGTCCAGGCTGGACACGCCGTCAAGCAGCTTGATCAGCACTTCGTGGACCAGCGCCATGCGGGCGGCACGGTCGCTCTTGCGCGCCTTGACCACGCCATCGAGCAGCTTGACGGTGGCGGCATCGTCACCGGCCAGCTGCTTGAACTGGGCCAACTGCGCGTCCAGCACCGCCTTGTCGGCCGACGGGGTCGGCTCGAAGCGGGCTTCGAACAGCTCCACGATCAGACGCGCCAGCAGCGGGTAGCGGTTGAAAGTGCCTTCCACGTAGGCCTGCGAGAACGGCACGCCGATCTGCAGCAGGTACTTGCAGTAGCCACGCAGCATCGACACCTGGCGCCAATCCAGACCTGCACCCAGCACCAGACGGTTGAAGCCGTCGTTCTCGGCATCGCCGTGCCAGACGCGGGCGAAGGCATCGCTGAAGGAGGCATTGGCGCTGGCCGGGTCGATCGCACCGATGGTGGATTCGACTTCGAAGTCCTGCACGTAGACCGGCGCTTCGTCGACCATCAGCTTGTACGGGCGCTCGGCGATCACACGCAGGCCCATGTTCTCCATCATCGGCAGCACGTCGGACAGCGGAATGTCTTCCAGCTGGCGGTACAGCTTCAGGCGCAGGCCATCGACCTCGTCACGGCGGATTGCCTGCAGGCTCAGGCGCAGGTCGTCCGGACCGGTCAATGCATCCAGCTGGGCGACGTCGGCCGCGGCGATTTCAGCGCTGGAGTCTTCGATGTAGCCAGCAGGCAGTGCCTTGCCGATACGCGAGGCAATGCGCAGGCCTTCGCCTTCGCCATGGCTGGCGACCAGCGCTTCGCGCAGATCGTCCTGCCAATTGCGCAGCACGTGGGCCAGGCGCTTCTCCATGCCTTCCACGTCCAGCTCCAGGCTCTGCCCGGCCTTGGGACGCACGATCAGGTGCACCTGCGCCAGCGGCGAGTCACCCAGCACCACGCTGGAGTCGACGTATTCCCCCTGCAGGGCATCCTTGAGCATGCTTTCAACACGCAGGCGCACGTCGGTGTTGAAGCGCTCGCGCGGCAGGAACACCAGCGCCGAGATGAAGCGGCTGAACTTGTCGCGGCGCAGGAACAAGCGGCTACGCACGCGCTCCTGCAGGCCGAGCACACCCATGGCGGTACGGAACAGTTCGTCCTCGCTGGACTGGAACAGTTCCTCGCGCGGCAGCGACTCCAGGATGTGGCGCAGCGCCTTGCCGCTGTGGCTGGACAGGCTCAGGCCCGAACGCGCCATCACGTTTTCATAGCGCTGACGCACCAGCGGGATTTCCCACGGGCGGCGGTTGTAGGCGCTGGAGGTGAACAGACCGAGGAAGCGCTGTTCGCCGATGATCTTGCCCTTGGCGTCGAACTCAAGCACGCCGATGTAGTCCATGTAGCCGCCGCGGTGGATATGCGAGCGCGCATTGGTCTTGGTCAGGATCAGAGCATCATGCAGGCTGCTGGTGGCGTTCAGGCCTTCGGCGGCCAGACCCTTGACCGGGCGCGCGACCATCGTGTCCTTGCCGCGCATCAGGCCCAGGCCGGTGCCGTTCTGGGCGACCAGCACTTCTTCCTTGCCCTTCTTCTCCACTTTGTATTCGCGGTAACCGAAGAAGGTGAAATGATTGTCGGCGGCCCAGCGCAGGAATTCCTGCGCCTCGGCGCGCGAAGCCTTGCTGACCGGCAGCGGACGCTTGCCCAGGTCATCGGCCAGTGCCACCGCCTTGTCGGTCATCGGCTGCCAGTCATTGACGATGGCGCGCACGTCTTCCACGGCACCGCTGACGCGCTTGGCAACGGCATCCAGTGCATCGGCCGGCTGGCGATCGATCTCCAGCAGCATCACTGATTCCAGCTTGCCCTCGCCCACGCCGCTGAGCTTGCCAGCCTTGTCGCGCGCGATACTGATGACCGGATGGCCAAGCACGTGCACGCCAATGCCCTGCTCGGCCAGTGCCAGCGTCACCGTGTCCACCAGGAACGGCATGTCGTCGTTGACGATCTGCAGCACGGTATGTGCCGATTCCCAACCGTCGGCCTTCAGCGCCGGGTTGAAAACGCGCACATTGGCCTTGCCCGGCTTGCGGGTGCGAGCGAACTCGAGCATGCCCGCAGCCAGCACCGCCCAATCATCGGCCGAGTGCAGCTTGAATTCATCGGCTTCCATGCGCTTGTAGAACGCCGTAGCAAAAGCCACTGCCTGCGCCTGCGCGGCCGCAGCGGGATAACGCTTCCGCAAGGCTGCAAATACCGGTTCTAGCGAGAGGCCAGCTTCCGCGATGTTCTGCTTCACAGCTGGTTTGGATTTCGTCTTTGCGGACTTGGCAGCACTGTTTTGCGATTTCATGGCAGAGCTTTGGGTGTTGCTCGTTTGGAGAAACCGCGATTGTATCGCTGGTAACAAAAAGAACCTTGCTGCAGGGCCGCATTATCTGCATCGCAATTTTCTGGCGAGCGCCAGCAACGGCCATGGTTTTACTGGTAGACGATCAGCAAACGATGTCCGCCACCTGAATCTCATTCGCTCACCAGGCACAGTGAAAGACGAATTACGTTGCGGTGTTTCTAAACTGGACGGTATAGTCCACCGCTTATGCAAACCCCCTCTGCCACCCCCGCGCCCACCGACGCGCGTGACCAGCGCGTGCTCGAAGCGGTGCGTGAGCTATTGGCCAAACAAGGCATACGCCTAAGTATGGATTCGATAGCAGCCGCAGCGGGTTGCTCCAAGCAGACGCTCTATAGCCGCTACGGCAGCAAGCGCGAATTGCTGCGGCAGGCGATGCAACTGCACGTGTCCACCGCGACCGCAGCGTTATCTGTATGTGAAGACAAGCCGCTGCAAGAAACGGTGCTCGACTTTGCTGTCGGCTACCTTGAGCACCGCAACAAACCCAATGTCCGCCGTACCGCGCAATTGATCGGGGCCAGCGTCCATGAGTTCCGCGACGAAGCGCAGTTCATGTACCTGGGAAGCAACGAGGCACTCCGCAAGCATGTTGCTGAATGGATGCAAACCGAAATGCAACGTGGTCGCCTCAAGCATGACGACCCGCAGTTCATGGCCGAGCTGTTGATCAGCATGATTGCTGGCCAGGATTTTGAAAGACAGCGCTTTCACACCCCTTACCGCGATGATCCACAACAGCGTCGCCGCTGGGCCGAATTTGCCACCGACGGCTTCCTACGCGCCTTTGCCTGCACGTACCAAGCCGCCGCAGCTCCAAATAAAAACAACACCCGGAGTTTCTCCTGATGACCGCCCCACTGCGTCTTCTCGCTCTCACCTGTGCAGCGACACTGAGCCTTGCCGCCTGTAAAAAACCGCAGGAGCAAGCCGCACCGCCTCCGCAGGAGGTCGGCGTAGTCGACGCCAAACCGCAGACCCTGCCGCTGCAGCGCGAGCTGGTCGGTCGTCTTTCGCCGTTCCGCTCCGCAGATGTCCGCGCCCGCGTGGCCGGCGTGCTGCAGAAGCGCGTCTATGAAGAAGGCAGCGCGGTCAAGGAAGGCCAGGTGCTGTTCCTGATCGACCCGGCACCGCTGCAGGCCTCGCTGGCTTCGGCCGAAGGTGCGCTGGCGTCGGCCCGCGCCACGTACGCCAACGCCCGCGCCACCGCCAACCGCGCCCGCTCGCTGGCACCGCAGAGTTATGTGTCCAAGTCCGACCTGGACAGTGCCGAGGCCGCCGAGCGCTCTTCCGCCGCTGCCGTGCAGCAGGCCGAAGCAGCAGTCACCACCGCCCGCATCAACCTCGGCTATGCCCGCGTCACTGCACCAATCGCAGGTCAGGCCGGCAAGCAGCAGGTCACTGAAGGTGCGCTGGTTGGCCAGGGCGATGTGACCCTGCTGACCACCGTCGACCAGATCGACCCGCTGTATGTGAACTTCTCGATGACCGCCGACGAACTGAGCCTGCTGCGCGCAGCCCAGGACAAGGGCGCGGTGGCACTGGCCGGCGACGGCAAGACCACCGTGCAGGTCAACCTACCCGATGGCAGTGCCTACGGGCACGAAGGCACCCTGGATTTCTCCTCAACCACGGTTGATCCGGCCACCGGCACGGTGTCGCTGCGCGCGCAGCTGCCCAACCCGGACCACATCCTGTTGCCGGGCTCGTTCGTCAGCTTCAAGGCCAACCTTGGCGAGCGCCACAATGCTTTCCTGGTTCCGCAGGCGGCTGTGCAGCGCGATACCCAGGGCGGCTATGTGCTGATCGTCGGCAAGGACGGCAAGGTCGTGCGCAAGAACGTCGTTCTGGATAACCAGCAGGGCGGCAACTGGCTGGTCTCCTCCGGCCTGGCCGCTGGCGACCAGATCATTGTTTCGGGCGTGCAGAAGGTCAAGGAAGGCGCACCAGCCACTGCCAAGCCGTGGCAGCCCGACGCAGCCAAGCCCGCCGCTGGCGCGCCGGCAGCAGCCCCGGCAAAAAAGGAATAACGGGACTCCGCCATGCCTAAATTTTTCATCGAGCATCCCGTCTTCGCCTGGGTGGTGGCGATCCTGATCTCGCTTGGTGGCGTGATCTCGATCCTCAATCTGGGTATCGAGTCCTACCCCAGCGTGGCGCCACCGCAGGTGACCGTCACCGCCAACTATCCGGGCGCCAGTGCGTCCACCGCGGAAAAATCGGTCACCCAGGTGATCGAGCAGCAGCTGACCGGTATCGACAACCTGATGTACTTCAGTTCGTCGTCGTCATCGACCGGCCGCGTCACCATCACCCTGACCTTCGACAGCGGCACCGATGCCGACATCGCCCAGGTGCAGGTGCAGAACAAGGTGTCGCTGGCGACCCCGCGCCTGCCCTCGGAAGTGACCAAGCAGGGTGTGGTGGTGGCCAAGGCCAACGCCGGCTTCCTGATGGCCATCGGCGTACGTTCGGATGACGGCACGGTCGACCGCGATGCGCTGAACGACATCGTCGGTGCGCGCGTGCTGGAACAGGTTTCGCGTGTTCCCGGCGTCGGCAGCACCCAGCAGTTCGGTTCCGAGTACGCGATGCGCGTATGGCTGAACCCGGAAAAGCTGCAGGGATATCACCTGTCGGCAACCGATGTATACAACGCCATTGGCACCCAGAACCTGCAGTTCGCTGCCGGTTCGGTGGGTGGCGACCCTGCGCCCAACGGCCAGGCATTCACCGCCACCGTTGCCGCCGAAGGCCGTTACAGCTCGCCGGAAGAGTTCGAGAACACCATCCTGCGGGCCAACAATGACGGCAGCGTGGTCAAGCTGAAGGATGTCGCCACGGTTTCCTTTGGTGCGTCCAACTACGGCTTTGACACCAAGTACAACGGCAAGCCGGTGGCAGTGTTCGCCATCCAGCTGCTGCCCGGTGCGAACGCGCTTGATGTATCCGAAGCCGTGCGCGCGAAGATGGACGAGCTGGCCCCGAGCTTCCCGCCCGGCGTGAGCTGGTTCACTCCGTACGACAGCACCACCTTCGTGACCATCTCGATCGAGGAAGTGGTCCACACCCTGGTCGAGGCCATCATCCTGGTGTTCCTGGTGATGCTGGTGTTCCTGCAGAACTTCCGCGCCACCATCATCCCCACGCTGGTCATCCCGGTCGCCCTGCTCGGCACCTTCATGGGCATGCTGGCCATTGGCTTCACCATCAACCAGCTGACCCTGTTCGCGATGGTGCTGGCGATCGGCATCGTGGTCGATGACGCCATCGTCGTCATCGAAAACGTCGAACGCATCATGACCGAGGAAAAGCTCGATCCGAAGCCGGCGACGCAGAAAGCCATGGGCCAGATCACCGGCGCGGTGGTGGCCATCACCGTGGTGCTGGCAGCGGTGTTCATTCCGTCTGCGCTGCAGCCGGGCGCCTCGGGCGAGATCTACAAGCAGTTCGCGCTGACCATCGCCATGGCGATGGCATTCTCCGCCCTGCTGGCACTGACCTTCACCCCGGCGCTGTGTGCGGCCTTCCTCAAGCCCACCCACAACGACAATCCGAACTGGGTCTACCGCACCTTCAACAAGTACTACGGCAAGCTGGAAAAGAGCTATGTCGGCACCGTTGGTGGCGTCATCAAGCACGCCCCGCGCTGGTTGATGGTGTTCGCCCTGTTGCTGGTGCTGTGCGGCTTCCTGTTCACCCGTCTGCCGGGCAGCTTCCTGCCGGAAGAAGATCAGGGCTATGCACTGGCCATCGTGCAGTTGCCGCCGGGTGCCACCAAAACCCGTACCAGCGCTGTGTTCGATCAGCTGCTGGGCACCTTGCAGGACGAGGAAGCCTTTGAAGGCCTGATGCAGATCACCGGCTTCAGCTTCATCGGTGCCGGCGAGAACGTAGGCATGGCCTTCGTCCGCCTCAAGGACTGGGACGAGCGCAAGGAAACCGCACCCGAGTTCATCCAGAAAATGAACAAGAAGGCCTACGGCATCAAGGATGCGCAGATCTTCTTCGTCAACCTGCCGACCGTGCAGGGTCTGGGTCAGTTCGGTGGTTTCGACATGTGGCTGCAGGACCGTACCGGTGCCGGCCAGGACGCCTTGATGGATGCGCGCAACACCTTGCTGGGAGCAGCCGGCCAGGACAAATCGCTGGTTGGCGTACGCCCCAACACCCTGGAAAACGCGCCCCAGCTGCAGTTGAAGGTTGACCGCGTGCAGGCCCAGGCCATGGGCGTGTCGGTCAATGATGTGTATACCGCCATCCAGATGATGCTGGCACCGGTCTACGTCAACGACTTCTTCTATGGCGGCCGCATCAAGCGCGTCAACATGCAGGCCGACGCGGCATACCGCACTGGTCCGGAATCGCTGAACAGCTATTTCGTGCCGAGCTCGCTGAGCAAGGATGCAACTGGCCAGCCGGCGATGATCCCGCTCAGCGCGGTGGTCAAGTCCGAGTGGATCTATGCGCCGCCGGCCCTGAACCGCTACAACGGCTATTCCGCGGTCAACATCGTCGGCGCACCGGCACCCGGCGGCAGTTCCGGCCAGGCCATGAGCACCATGGAGCGGCTGGTGCATGATGACCTGCCGGTAGGCTTCGGTTTCGACTGGTCGGGCATGTCCTATCAGGAAATCCTCGCCGGTAACGCCGCGACGCTGTTGATGGTGTTGTCGATCGTGGTGGTATTCCTGTGCCTTGCTGCGTTGTATGAAAGCTGGTCGATCCCGGTCTCGGTGCTGCTGGTGGTGCCGATCGGCATCCTCGGTGCAGTGGTGTTCTCGCTGCTGCGCGGCCTGCCGAACGATCTTTACTTCAAGATCGGCATGGTGACGGTGATTGGCCTGGCGGCGAAGAACGCGATTCTTATCGTCGAGTTCGCAGTGGAGCAGCGTGCCGCCGGCAAGACCCTGCGTGAAGCGACCATCGAAGCGGCGCATCTGCGTTTCCGCCCGATTCTGATGACCTCGTTCGCCTTCATCCTGGGCGTGCTGCCGATGGCCATCTCCACTGGTGCCGGCGCCAATGCCCGTCACTCGCTGGGTACAGGCGTGATCGGTGGCATGTTGTTCGCCACCGTGATCGGCGTGTTGCTGATTCCGCTGTTCTTCGTAAGCGTGCGGCGCATGCTCGGTGACAAGCTGGACGAACAGTCCAAGGAGTTCATCGAACAGCACAAGGTGCATGCGATCCAGAAGGACCGCTGATACGAAAAGCCCCGGCACAGCCGGGGCTTTTTTTGGTCTGTCCTGTAGTGGGGGGGGGGGGACGGGGGGGGCGGGTGGCGATTTGGCGCTGACCCCCGGCGGGGGGCGGCACACGCGCGCAGCCCGGCCCCGGGGG
>NZ_JBRRDW010000042.1:0-41911 GCF_056759895.1 Stenotrophomonas sp. STEN038 | reverse complement strand
GCCACAGCCAGCGCCCGAGCCAGAGCCACAGCCACAGCCACAGCCACAGCCACAGCCACAGCCACAGCCAAAGCATTGGTATTGCCGGCGCTACCAGGAATGCCCCTGCCGAACATGGTTCGGCACTACGGGGTCGCGGGGCCTTGGTGAACCGTCACGAAAACCGTCGGTGACTCAACGACTCGCTGTCACCGTTGATGCACAGCGGCCATTGTCGTCAGCCTGCTCGAACCAGCTGTTCACCGCGCCCGATAGACGATCCAGACGCATCGGTAATGTCAGGTGGTCTTCGGCGGCGACTTCAAGATAGTGCGCGTGCGGCGCGGCCGCGGCCAATGCGCGGCCCTGTGCCACTGGAATGTGCTCGTCGTCGCGGCCGTGTATCAACAGCACGCAGGCGGGAACCTGTGCCAAGGCCTGACCGACGTCCACGCGGTCCAGATTGAGGCCCAGTTTGCGATCAGTGGTGGCGATGGCTTCATCCAAGCCGCGGCCACCGTATTGCCAGCGCGCCAGCGGCAAGGCGACATAGTCGCTCCAGCGTTCCGGTGGCTTGGCCAGCATATGTGGCACCATCGTGCGGATTGCTTCGCCGGCGTTGTCGAAGGATTCCATCGCCACGACGCTGCGCAGCTGCGGGCCCAGTTCACGCGCGGCGAAGATCGCGGTTGCGGCACCGTAGGAAACACCGAGCAGGTGCACCGGGCCGCTGATCTTGCCTTCGCTCTTCAGCGCTTTCAGTGCCGCGACCACATCCTCGCCTTCGCGCGTGCCATAGCCGGACAGTGCATGACCCGAACGACCGTGATTGCGTAGATCCAGCGCGATAGTGCGGTAGCCCTGTTGCGCCAGCTCCAGTGACCAGGGCATCAACGAGCCGCCATCCATCATCCAGCCATGCAGCAGGATCACCGTGCCGCGTGGCTGGATGTGGTTCCCGATGCTTGGCGCCGATGCTTCCAGCGAAAATTCCGGGAACCGTTCGCCTTTGCCTAGATAACGGTAGTCCAACCGGTAATCGCCCGGTTCAAACGACACCCAATGCAGGGCAACGCCATCGCTGCCGACAACGCTGCCCTGCTGATGCGGCAGGCGGGTGAGCAGGGCGTCGATACGTTCGGTGGGGACCAGCGGTGATGTGCCGCCAGGTGCGGCCAGGCGCTCGCTGAGCGACAGCGGGGGGACAGGAGAGGAGAGGGCAAAGCCGGCCAGCATCACGCAGACGCCAGCCAGCGCCAGCGAACGAAGCATGGCGGGATCCGGTTTGGGGAGCCTGCCACGGTAGCCACAAGGATGCGCTGCATCTACCGCGTGGCGATGACAGGTAGATGACCGTTGTGTGGTGTTTGGGTTGCTTGGTGTGCCGGTGTCGGCCGGACCTGGGATCTTGCCCTGATCGAAGCTGGTGAACGTGGAAAACTGCGGCGGTTTGTGGGAGCGGCGTGAGCCGCGAAGCAGACCGTGTACCCGTGATCAACGATTGTGCAATTGCAGCCTGTTCTGTCTTCCGAGCAGTAATGCTGGATTATCTGGTGAAGCGGGTAGAGCTGCCCTCACCCCAACCCCCGCTAAGCGCCCCGGCCCTTGCGCTGGCGCAAGGGCGCTCGAGTGACCGCGAACCTGTGGTTCGCAAGCGGCCCCTCTCCCCCCGCAGGCGGGAGAGGGGCTTCAAGCGCAGCGTGGCGGATGGCTGACTATGTCATCGCCATCCGACGCTGTTGTTACTTGGATCAGAAGCGCTGCTGGTACTTCATGTACATGAAACGACCGATGTCGAAGCCACCGTAGTAGGTGAAGCTGCTATTCGGCTGGCTGTACATGATCGGGCCTTCGTGCTTGAACACGTTGTTGACGCCCAGCGACACGGTGCCGTTCCACGGCATGGCATAACGCACCTGCAGGTCGTGGAAGGTGTTGGAACCCAGCTTGCGGCTCGGCTGCATGTCGGTGTAAGCCGACTGGAAGTCCGGCATGTTGCACTCCGGGCCACCGTCCAGGTCGTAGGAGCACTTCTCCTTCATGCTGGAGTAGTAACGGGTAGTCCAGCTCGCGCCGAAGTTGCCGTTCTGCCAATCCAGCGTCAGGTTGGAGCGCACGCGGAAGTTGCCTTCCCAGCCAGTGAACTGTTCGACCGGGGTGGTCTCGACGTTATCGCTCTTGCGCGACAGGTAGTCCACATACGTGGTGTTCCAACGCAGCGACAGCTGGCCGTACGCCATTTCCGGCAGACGGTAGCGGACACCGAGGTCGTAGCCGGCGGTTTCCTGGAAACCGGCGTTGTTCAACGAACGGTTCATGCCACTCACCTGGCCCTTGTTGGCGCCGGAGCTGTAGCGGGTGAAGCGGTCGCAGGCCGAGCTGATGTTCTGCACGTAGCACTGGTTGAGGATGTCAGTGGCCGACTCGCCGACGATCACGTCATCGATGCGGATCTTCCACCAGTCCAGGCTCAGGTCCAGGCCGCTGACGAAGTCCGGGCTGTAGACCAGGCCGACGGTCCAGGTCTTGGCGGTTTCCGGCTTCAGCGCGGCGTTGGAGCCGGAGGTGAAGTCGGTGACGGCCTGTACGCCGGAGATGGTAGCCAGTTCGCCGTCGCCGGTCTTCTGGCGGAAGTCGGCGCCAAGGCCGGCGGCGCTGCAGCGTGCAGCTACTTCAGCATTGCGTGCGGCTGCACCGAACGAGCGATCGCAGGGATCGGTGACGCGGTCACGGGTGGTGACGGTGCCGCCGTACAGGTCGTCCACGGTCGGCGCACGGAAGCCGGTGCCGTAGGTGGCGCGGACCAACAAGGTGTCGATCGGCTTCCACTTCAGGCCGAACTTGCCGTTGGTGGTGCCACCGAAGTTGTTGTAGTCCGAGTAACGGCCGGCCAGGTCCAGCGACAGTTCACGTGCGAACGGCAGGTCGGCCAGCAACGGTACCTGCACTTCCAGGTAGACCTCGTCCAGCTTGTAATCGCCACGCGTCGGTGCGCCACTGGTGCCGGCGATCTGGCCGTTCTGCACCATCAGGTCCGGGGTGTAGCTGGCCTCTTCGCTGCGGTGCTCCACGCCCATCGCCGCCATGATGTCACCGGCCGGCAGGCTTGCCAGCGAGCCGGAGATGTTGGCGCTGACCACCTTGGTGGTGCTTCGCATTTCATCGGTGAAGCGGGTGAAGATGTAGTCGCGCACCGCCTTGTCGCTGAGCGAGCCGGGGGTGTTGCTGCCTGCCGGTGCCAGCGGATTCCACGGCACGCAACCTTCGATCACGTTGCCGAGGCTGCCGCAGCGGGCAACGCCGCTGGCATCGATGAAGGACGGGCCGACGGCCAGGTTGACGTTCGGCTGGTACATGCTCTGCAGGCTCTGGCGCTCGCCTTCATTGCGGTTGTACATGTAGCTCACGTTCCAGTCCCAGAAGCGGGAGCCGGTCTCGAAGCTGCCTTCCAGGCCAAGGCTGGCGCGCTTGGTGGTCAGCGCGTTGTTGGTCACACGCGGGTATTCCTCGGTGCGACGCGAGAACAGCACGTCCTTGCCCCAATGGTTGAATGCGCTCTCGGCCGAGAGTGCGGCACGTGCGCCGCTGGCTGCCTGTGCAGCCGACACCGAGTACGGGTAACCGGCGAGTTGCTTGGCCGACTCGCGCTCGCTGTACAGAACGTCGGCGACAACGCGCAGATCGTCGGTGATCTGGAAACCACCATTGGCAAAGGCCGACTTGCGCTCCAGCGAGGAGAGCAGCGTCATGTTGGTCTTGGTGTTGGCGTAGGTCGCCGGGTCCGGCTTGTGGAAGTTGGCGACATCGGACGGATCGCCGCCCGGGCCGACGGTGAGCGGCTTGCCGTCGACGGTGACCGAACCCCACTGGGTATTGCCGTTCAGGCCATCGGTCGGATGGTAGGGGCCGTTGGGATAGGCGGTGAATTCGCGGGCGCCACCCAGGACCGGATCTTCCTTGGTCTTTTCGGCGCCAATGCTGAACCAGCCGCGGTCGAAGGTCTTGCCGAAATTGGCGCTGTAGGAGCGCTTCTGGCCGTCGCCTTCGCCGTACTGGCCGACATAGGCGCTGGCGTTGCCGCCGTCGAAGTTCTTGCGGGTGATGACGTTGACGACGCCGGCGATGGCGTCCGAGCCGTACAGTGCCGAAGCACCGTCGGTCAGCACTTCAACGCGCTCGACGATGGCCGAGGGAATCGAACCGACGTCGGAGAAGCCGCCGGCGCTGACGCCCATGCGGCGGCCGTCGATCAGCACCAGGGTGCGTTCCGGGCCAAGGTTGCGCAGGCTGACATACATGCCGCCGTAGTCACGGCCCGACGACAGCGCCGAGGCGCGGCTCAGCGACGGTGCGCCGGCGGCGGTGACGTCCTGCAGGATGTCGGCGACGTTGACGTAGCCCTTCTTCTCGATTTCCGCACGGCTCAAGGCGATGACCGGCTGGGCGGTCTCAACGCTGGCTTGGCGGATGCGTGAACCGGTGATCTCGATGCGGTCCAGGGTGGTGGTGGTCTCGCCCGCATCCTGTGCGAACGCGGTGAGGCTGGAGCTGCCGAGCAACGCGAGGGTGATCGCGGAGCACAGTTTGGTCGACTTCAAATACATCTCTTTCGGTTTTCCTTTATACCAACTACAAAAAAAGCGCCCTTTTTGGGGCGCCGTCACAGATGCATCACCGTTGGGGGAGGGACACAGCATCTGCCATCACAGCTCCGCTGGCCGCCGGGACTTGGGCGGGGGCGCATGATGACCTAAACGGATAGATGCGTGAAGGTAGACTTTCCGCCAACCCACCTGCACGAGGGCAGGTGGGTTGTTTTTTGTGCGGGCTACGCCGTATTCAGTCAGGTTTCGCGCAGTGCTGTTGTGATCGGCAGGCGCGCTGCACGCAATGCGGGAAACAGGCCGCCAATCAGGCCAATTCCCAATGCCCACTTCAATCCGCTCCACAACAGTGGTGGCGAGACCTTGAACTGGAACACCACCTGACTGAAGTTGTTGCCCAACGTGGAAACAGTGAAGTTGTTGAATGCCAACCAGGCGATCGCCCCGCCCAGCAAGCCGCCCAGCAAGGCCAGCAGCATGGTTTCCAGCATCACCGCGGTCACCACCGGCACCCCACGGAAACCAATTGCACGCAGCGTTGCGATCTCGCGCGCACGTGTGGCGACGGCGGCATACATGGTGTTGAGTGCGCCGAACACCGCGCCCACCGCCATGATCGCGCCGATCACCGTGCCCAGCACCTTGAGCAGCTTGTTCAAGCCGCCGCCCTGCTTGCGGTAATACTCGGCCGTGCTTTCGACATCGAGCTTGAGCCGCGGATCGCTGGCGACGGCTGCCTTGAAGCTCTCAAAGCCCTGCTTGCCCTCGGTGCGCACGCTGATCGATTGCCAGGCACTGCGGTTGTAGGTGGTGGCCAGCGTCTGCGCATCGGTCCACAACTCCGAATCATGCGCATCGCCGGACTCGAAGATACCGACCACCGTCCACGCTTGATTGCCAAGCATCAACTCCTTGCCAACCTCCAGGCCCTGGAACTGCTTCTGCGCACCACGGCCGGCGACGATTTCACGCAGGCCGGCACCGAACTTGCGGCCTTCGACCAGCTTTACCTTGTCGTGCACTGCCCAGGCCTGCTCACCGACACCACGGAACTGTGCGTTGACATCGGTGCCGTCGCTGCGTGAGGTGAGGTTGACCACCTGCGAGACCTCAGCAGATACCAACGGCCGGCCATCTTCGCCGCGCTTCACACCTGGCAGGGTTTCCAGCAAGGGCACCTGATCGCGGGTGATCACCGAGTTGGTCTCGGCCTGCGAGCCGCCGCGCAGGACGATTGCGGTGCTGTCATCACCGGTGCTTTCCAGCGTGGCCTGGAAGCCCTGGCCCATCGCCAGCATCGCTACCAGCACGCCGACCACTCCGGCAATACCAATCACGATCACCGAGGAGGACCCCCAGCGTTGCGGCAGACTGGCAAGACCAATCCGGGTTGCAGCCAGTGCCAGCCGCCCGGTGCGTGTGAGCATCAGCCACAGTGCGATCGCCACCGCGAGCACCGCCACCCCTATCCATGGCAGCGCGATCCACACGCCAAGGCCAACCACCAACAGCACGATCACCAGCGCATTCGAAAGAAAATTCTTCATGTCGTTGTCCTCAGCGCCCGGCCAGTGCGTCGACGATCTTCAGGCGCTTGGCCCGCAGTGCCGGCAACACGCCCACCACTAAACCGATCACCACGATCAGCACCAGGCCCACGATCCAGGTCTGTGCCGGCACGTGCGGCGGCAGCAGGCCCATGGTCTGTGGCGCCATCACCGGCAGCGCCAGCGCGGCGAGTCCCAAGCCGATCGCACCTCCCAGGCCGACCAGCACGATGGATTCCACCATCACCAGCATCAGCATGGTGCCGTCCTTGAAGCCCAGTGTTTTCAGCGTGGCAAGTTCGGGTACGCGTTCACGCACGGCCTGGGCCATGGTGTTGCCGGTGAGCAGCAGCAAGGTAAAGAACACCGCACCCATGATCGAGGTGACGATCATGCCGATGTCGGCGAACTGCTTGATGAAGGCCTGCTGGAAGGCAGACTCGGTCTGGCTCTTGGTTTCGTGGTCGGAATTGGCCGAGATCGCATCGATGGCCTGTGCCACGCGTGAGGCGTGATCGGGGTTGTCGAGGCGCACGGTGTACCAACTGACCTGGTTCTTGATGTAGTCATTGGATTCATCGAAGTACTTCCAGTTCATCATCAACTGGCGCTCTTCGTTGGCAGCGGTGGCGGTGTTCTTGGATTTGAAGGTGCCGACCAGCTGCAACGGCCAATCGTTGCTGCCGCCACGCGGGAAGATGGTGGCCTGCAGCGGAATGGTGTCGCCTATCTTCCAACCGAACTGCTTGGCCAGCGATTCACCGACGATGGCACCGGTACGCGTGTTGCGGAACGCGTCCACCTGCTCCTTGGAGATGTCGAACTCGGTCATCAGGTCGAAGTAGTTCGGTGCGACCGAGAAGTTCGGGAAGAAATTCTTCTGGTCCTGGTAGATGCCACCGAACCACATGGCATAGGTGACGTCGTCAACGCCCTCGATCTGGCGGATCTGCGATTCCAGTCGGATAGGCAGTGACTGGGTGATGGACAGACGCGAGGCCACCACCAGTCGGTTGGCTCCGGCCACGGTGCTGCCACCGCTGGCAAAGGCCACGCGTACCGAGTCCAGCATGCCGAACAACAGGAAGGCTGTAACGATGGAGAGCAGGGTGAACAACGTACGCGTGCGGCTGCGGAACAGCTGCGCCCAGATCAATGAGAAGTACTTCATGGCCGTGCTCCTCAGTGCACCGGGGCGTCGACCAGCTCGCCCTTGTCCAGATGCACGGTATGGGTGGCGTACTCGGCGGCCTTGGGATCATGGGTGACCATGATGATGGTCTTGCCGTGTTCGCGGTTGAGCAGCTGCAGCAGTCCCAGCACTTCCTCGGCGCTTTGGCGGTCGAGGTCACCGGTGGGCTCGTCGCAGATCAGGAAAGTGGGGTCGGAGACGATGGCGCGGGCAATCGCAACGCGTTGCTGCTGGCCGCCGGACAGCTCATTGGGCCGATGATCGCGGCGATCCGCCAGGCCGACCAGGGTCAATGCGATCTGCGCGCGGCGCTTGCGCTCACCGGCGTTGAGGTTGGTCAGCAGCAGCGGCAGCTCGACGTTCTTCTGCGCGCTGAGCATGGGCATCAGGTTGTAGAACTGGAACACGAAGCCGACGTGGTGACTGCGCCAGGTGGAGAGCTGGCCGGCGCTGAGCTGGTCGATGCGCTGGTCTTCGATGTTGATCTCACCGCCGCTGGGGGTATCCAGCCCGCCGATCAGGTTGAGCAGGGTGGTCTTGCCCGAACCCGAGGGGCCCATCAGCGCGACAAAGTCGCCGCGGTCGATGTCGAGGTTGATGCCGTGCAGTACCTGCACTTTTTCCGGGCCACGCTGGTAGGTCTTGGTGATGTTGCGCAGGGAGACGAGGGTGCTCATGGATGATCCTCAGCAGTGACGCGGTGGTGTGTAGTGTGTGATTCGTGATGTTGGAATGGTTGGCTTTGCTTCTGGCCCCCTCTCTTTGCTGAAGGCAAGGGGACGGGTTGGGTGGGGGCTTTGGCCGTAGTTTTGGCTCTGGCTCTGGCTCTGGCTCTGGCTGTGGCTCTGGCTCTGGCTGTGGCTGTGGCTTTGGCCGTTGCTGTGTTGTGGTTTTTGTTGTGGCTTTTGCTTTCCCCTCTCCCGCCAGCGGGAGAGGGGTAGGGGTGAGGGCAGCTTTTGCTCCTGCCGTTGGCTTCTGCAGTGCCTTTGCTTCATGTGATGCCGTGGTCGCCAAGAACAGCAACGGTTTTCACTCCCCTGCGGGGAGCGAGTCACTTTGACCAGCCATTCGGCTGTTAAAGAGCTCTTCTTTGCTTGTGCATAGAACAAGTAACCAAAAGAAACACACCCTGCCTCCGCGCCCACGATGCTCCGCATCGCGGGTCCACTCCGCTGCCGGGATTTTTCGACGAGACATCCCTGTCTCGTGGAAAAACGACGTGCATCCATGCACGTCGCCCCGTTGGGGTCTTATCCGTCAGCTCCGTCGCTGCGGAAGGGGCCCCGATAAGGCAAGAGCTAAAGCTGCCCTCATCCCAACCCTTCTCCCGCAGGCGGGAGAAGGGCTAAAGCAACAGCTGAAGCAATGGCTAGAGCAACAGCAAAAGCAAAAGCAAAAGCAAAAGCAGCAGCAGCAACAGCAACAGCAACAGCAACAGCGCTACTTCAGTGCATCAGGTGGTTCGTGCCAGCGCAGCAAAGATCACAAGCCCGCGCTTACTTCTCTGCGCCTTCCAATGCCACCTTGTCGCCATCCTTCAATTCAGCAGCTGGGCTGAGCACTACCGTCTGTCCGGCACTCAATCCCGATAGCACCTGCTTGTCCTTGGCCAATACCTGGCCTACTTCCAGTGCCTGCTGTTTCACCTTGTCATCGGCCTGCACCACAAAGGCGACCGGCTTGCCCTCACGTTCGAAAATCGCAGCAGCCGGTACGCGCACACCCTTGGGTCCTTCAGTGCCAGCAGCAGCGGCCTTTTCAAGGAAGCTCACGCGTACGCCCATCTCCGGCACGATGCGCGGATCCTTGGTCTCCAGTGCAACGCGCACCTTTACCGTGGCCTTGCCGCGATCAGCAGTGGGAATGATGGCGATCACATGGCCCGGAATCTTCCAGTCCGGATAGGCGTTGAGCACGGTTTCTACCGGCATCTGCGGCTGTACGCGGCCGATGAAGGCTTCGCCTACTTCCACTTCCACTTCCAGTGAATCCATGTCGACGATGGTGCCGATACCGGTACGGGTGAAGCCACCGCCGGCCGACAGCGGCGACACGATCTCGCCCGGCTGTGCGGCCTTGGCCGTCACCACGCCGGAGAACGGCGCGCGCACCACGTTGTTGTCCACGCCCAGGTCGGCGATGGCCAGTGCGTCCAGCGCCACCTTGGCGTTGTGACGGGCGGTCTGCAGCTGCGCGCGCAGGCTGTCACGTGCGGCCACAGCCTGGTCGTACTGCGAGCGGGAGACAAGTTGCTGGCCTACCAGCGATTGCAGACGGCTGGCCTCAGCCTCGGCCTGGCGCAGCTGCGCCTGCAGGCCTTCGGTCTGGCTGCGGGCGGCGTCGAGCTGGGCGGCGTTGAGGCTGCGCTGTGCATTGGCGTCGATCGGGTCCAGTGTCGCCATGATCTGGCCTTCTTCGACCCGCATGCCTTCCTCGATCATCACCTCGCGGACTTTGCCGGTGATCTTGGCCGACACGGTTGCCATGCGCCGGGCCACCACGTAGCCACTGGCGTCCAGCACCGAACTGTTACCGGCACCGGCCTGGTTCATCGCCACTACCGGCGCGGTCTGCACCGTCATCGGCGGTTTACCGCCCACCATGGCGCCAATACCAAGCGCTACCAGCAGGGCCACTACCAGCCCGATCACCAACCACAGCCAGCGCCGCGACGGCGTAGGGCCGCGCGGCGGCGGGGCGGAGCGGTCGATGCGGAGTTCCTTCAGCAGTTCAGCAGATGCATTCATGGGTAGCAGGACGGCGTGGGAGGGAGAATGTGACCGCAACTTACCGCAATCCGTCGCGGTCGGCAGCGATGGTTCGGCTTGGACGAATCATAGGCAGCGCCTGCCCGGCGCGCAGGTGACGGCTGTCATGCGCTTTGCCTGATCGCCTGCACTGCGGGAATCGGCGTCAGCGGCCTAACGTGGCGCCATCCCCGGAAGGAAGCGATGGCAATGGAACGATACGGCGAGGTACTGGCAAGCCTGCAGGGCGTGCACAAGCATTACGGCGCGGTGCGCGCACTGGACGGCGTCGATCTGGAGCTGAAGGCGGGGCAGGTGCTGGCCTTGCTCGGCCCCAATGGCGCGGGCAAGACCACGGCCATCGGCCTGCTGCTTGGCCTGCTGCGTGCTGATGCTGGCCAGGTGCAGCTGTTCGGGCAGGATCCACAGCGGCTGTGCGCACGTCGCGGCATCGGTGTGATGCTGCAGAGCGCGGCGCTGCCGGAGACGTTGAGCGTGTCCGAACTGATACGGCTCTCGGCCAGCTATTACCCGGCCCCGCGTGTCCTGTCGGAGACTGCTGCACTGGCTGGTATCGAGGATCTGCTGCAGCGCCGCTACGGCAAGCTGTCCGGCGGGCAGCAGCGGCGGGTGCAGTTCGCCCTCGCCATCTGCGGGCGGCCACGGCTGCTGTTCCTGGACGAGCCGACGGTTGGCCTGGACCTGCCGGCCCGGCAGCAGCTGTGGGCGACGGTGCGCGCCCTGGTCGGCGAGGGCGCGGCGGTGGTGCTGACCACGCACTACCTGGAGGAAGCCGAGCGTCTGGCCGATCGTGTCTGCGTGTTGTTGCGTGGTCGCATCGTCAGCGACGGCAGCGTCGATGCACTGCGTGCGCGGGTCGTCCATCGCAGCATCCGCTGCGTCAGCACCTTGGATGTGGCGGTGCTGGCGTCCTGGCCGGGGGTGGTGCAGATCAGCCGGGACGGCGACTACCTGCAGCTGCGCAGCGACCGCGTCGAAAGCGTGGTGCGGCAACTATTGCAGGCAGACCCTGCGCTATCCGGACTGGAGGTGCAGCCGGCTGGCCTGGGCGAAGCCTTCACCGATCTGACTGCGGCCGATGCTGCGCAAACACAACGTGAGGCAGCCTGATGAACAGCCAATACGAATCCATGCTGCCTGTGATGTCGTCCCGCCAAGTGCTGGGTGCCTATCTGCAGGAGAGCCGTGCCGAATGCCTGCGCTATCTGCGCTACCCCGGTTTCGTGTTGCCGACATTACTTTTCCCGGCGGTGTTCTATCTGCTGTTCGCGGTGCTGCTCGGCCACACGCAGCCTGCCCAGGCCGCCCGCTTCCTGCTGGGCAGCTATGTCACCTTCGGGGTGATGGCGCCGGGCCTGTTCGGCTTTGGCATCGCGCTGGCGTTGGAGCGTGACAACGGCCTGCTCACCCTCAAGCGCGCGATGCCGATGCCACCGCTGGCCTATCTGCTCGGCAAGATGGTGATGGCGATGCTGACCGCGCTGGCCATCGTGGTGATTCTGCAGCTGTTGGCCACCACCGTGGCCGGGGTGCAGCTCAATGCCTCGCAGATGCTGCGGCTGACCGCGGTGGCAACCCTGGGCACATTGCCGTTCTGCGCGCTGGGTTTGCTGCTGGGCACGTTGGCCAAAGGCAATGGTGCCGCTGCGGTGATCAACCTGGTCTACCTGCCGATGGCGGTGCTGTCGGGGCTGTGGTTCCCGCTGAAGGTGCTCCCGCCGCTGCTGCGCGACCTGGCGGTGATCTGGCCCAGTCATCATCTGAACATGCTGGCGCAGGGCGCGCTCGACTTCGAGGTGGGCAGCGCCTGGCCGCATGTGCTGTGGTTGCTCGCATTCACCGTGGCCGTCACAGCGGTGGCTGGTTGGCGACTGCGCCGCCACGGCTGATGGCATCATTACCGCATTGCATAGGATGAACGCCGATGGGATTGCAGCGCCCTGAATGGTTGAAGCCGGCACCGGATTCGGTGGTGGCCGACAACATCAAGCTCGGCAAATGGCCATGGGTCGACGCCGTGCATCTGCTGTGGACGGTATGGGTGTTCATCACACCGATGTTCGGTGCGGGCTACACCCTGCGCTGGGCGCTGATCACACTGTGGTCGTTCCCGCTGTTCATCCTGTTCTACATGTTGACGCTGACAAGCGCGCGGCGGCATGCGCCGATCTTCGCGCTGGCGATGATCGTGTTGTCGATGGCCTTGCTGCCGATCTATCCCTCCGGCATGAACTACTTCGTGTTTGGTTGCGTGATGCTGCGGACCAACCGTTGCATCAGCACGCGGCAGTACATGTTCGAACTGGCGCTGCTGAACCTGGCGTTCCTGTCGCTTGCCTGGTGGATTGGCTACCCGTGGCAGGTGATTGCATGGATTCCGGCATTGGCGGTGATCATCGGTTTGATCGTCAATGTAGAGCGCTCGAGCAGCGAGAAGGACGCCGCGCTACGGCTCTCGCACGAAGAAGTGCGGCGCTTGGCGGCAACCGCGGAGCGCGAGCGCATTGGGCGTGATCTGCATGACTTGTTGGGTCATACGCTTTCACTGATCACCTTGAAGATGGAGTTGTCGCGCAAGCTGTTCGAGCGTGACCCGCAGCGTTCGCAGCGGGAGCTGGCCGAGGCCGAGCAGATCGCGCGCGATGCACTGGCCCAGGTACGCAGCGCGGTTACCGGCTTCCGCGCTGCGGATCTGGCAGCCGAGCTGGCGTCTGCACATCTGCTGCTGGAATCCTCGCGGGTGCACCTGCGCTATGCACCGCCGCCGGCGATGCCCGCGTGGATCGAGGCTGGCTTGTCGATGGTGCTGCGCGAGGCAGCCACCAACATCGCCCGCCATGCGCAAGCCAATGAGTCACTGATCAGCATCAACGTATTGCCGGAGGCGGTGCTGATGGAGGTCGTCGACGATGGTCGCGGTGGCGTTTCGGCCAATGGCAACGGATTGGCTGGAATGCGCGAGCGCGTCTTGGCATTGGGTGGTGAACTGCAGATCGAGTCGCCGAAGGGGCAAGGCACCCGGTTGAAGGTTCGCATTCCGATACAGGAACAACGGATGGTCTACGAATCCGTGCCGAACACCGCGCAGCTTGATTCGGCAAACCTGCCGGCGCAGGGAGCGGGCGCATGATCCGTATCCTGCTGGCCGAGGATCAGGCGATGGTGCGCGGTGCACTGTCGGCCTTGCTCAATCTTGAAACCGATATCGAAGTGATAGGCACCGCCGCCGATGGTGAGATCGCCTGGCGCGAACTGCAGCGGCTGAAGCCGGACATCCTGGTCACCGATATTGAAATGCCATTGCTGACCGGGTTGGAATTGGCGCAACGCGTGCAACGTCATCAGCTGCCAATCAAGGTGGTGATAGTCACCACGTTTGCCCGCAGCGGCTTCCTGCGACGCGCATTGGATGCGGGCGTGCAGGGCTACCTGCTCAAGGACGCGCCAGCTGAAAAACTCGCCGATGCCCTGCGTCAGGTGCAGCGCGGTGGTCGCGCGATCGATCCGCAGTTGGCGGTGGAAGCCTGGTCCGAGGCCGATCCGTTGAATGACCGTGAGCGGCAGGTGTTGCGACTGGCAGGTGAGGGCCGCTCGGCCAATGAGATCGCCGAGCAGCTCGGCCTGTCGCACGGCACCGTGCGTAATTATCTTTCCGAATGCATCGGCAAGCTCGGCGTTGCCAACCGCATCGAAGCGCACCGCGTAGCACGCCAAAAGGGCTGGCTGTAGTGCCGAGCCATGCTCGGCAGGGGCTTCCCCAACAAATCCAACCTACGTAGTGCCGAGCCATGCTCGGCAGATGCTTTCCCAACAAAGCCAACCAACGTAGCGCCGAGCCATGCTCGGCAGACTGGTTACGCGCGAGCCGGATCCCATTGCATCGGGCACGTTGCGTGCTTCGCGGCTTACGCCGCTCCTACAAACGGGTGGCGGTATGCCTTTATCCGCAGGAGCTATGAAATTTCAGCAACGCCGCCGCTGGCGCATCGACAGCACACTATGCTCGCCGCAACCCCGGGCAGGAACTGGACATGCGACGTAGATGCTGGATGTTGGTGGTAATGCTGTTTGCCTGCAGCCCGGCCTGGGCGCAGCAGTTCAAGGTACTGGTCGCTGCAATCCCCAATCAGTACCACCATGACTACATCCCGGTGGCCAAGCCGCAGTTCGAGGCGCTGGCGCGGCAACACTACTTCGCGCTGACCTGGGCGTGGAACACCAGTGCGTTCGATCAGGATCTGGCGCAGTACGACGCCATCGTGCTGCTCAACACCCCGGCCACCGAGCTGTCGCCCGCGCAGCGCGAGAAATTCCAGCAGTACGTGCGCAATGGTGGTGGTGTGGTCGCCGTGCACAAGGCGTTCGCGATACGGCGCGGTGAGTGGGCGTGGTACGACCGCATGATCGGCCGCTCATTCCGCACTCATCCCTACCTGCAGACCGCCATGGTCGATGTGGTCAACCGTGATTTCCCGGCGACCGCAGGTCTTCCGCAGCGCTGGCTGTGGAGTGATGAGTGGTACGAGTACGACCCGCCGTACAGCGATGAACTGGTCACGCTGCTGGCGGTCGATGAGCGCAGCTACGATCCCACGCTGATCTGGCCGGGCCAGGTTGCCAAGGGCATGGGCAGGGATCATCCAGTGGCCTGGTATCACCGTTTCGAAGGCGGCCGCATATTCGCCACCGCGTTGGGTCATCAGGCCGAGGCCTATAACGATCCACGCTATCTGGAGCACCTGTACGGCGGCATCTATTGGGCCGCTACCGGCAAGGGCGAGGGCAAGCCGCCCGCGCCCTGAATGCATCAGCGGCGTGGGCCGCGCGCCATCGCCTGGAACACGCCATCGCGGCGCACCCAGGCGTGGAACAAGGCGGCACCCACATGCATCAGCACCGTGGCGAACAGCAGGTAAGCGAGCAGACTGTGTGCATTGCGCAGCAGCGCATACAGCGATGGCGTATGCGGCGCGATAGCCGGCAGCTGCACGCCGCCCCACAGCACGATGGGATAGCCGCCTGCTGACAGCATGGCCCAGCCGATCAGCGGCATCGCCAGCATCAATGCATACAACAGCCAATGCGATGCGGTGGCTGCCCATGCCTGCCATGCGGGCAGATCAGCGGGTAGCGGCGGTGGTCGGTGACGCAGGCGGTTGTACAGGCGCAACAGGACCAGCACGAAGATCAGGATGCCGAGCGGTCGATGCAGGTTGATCAGACCAGGACGCAGATGCACCGAGGAAACCATGGTCACGCCGATGAACAGCATCGCCAGGATAAGCAGAGCCATGCTCCAGTGCAGCACGCGCGCCAGCAGGTTGAAGTGTCCGTTGCTGCTCATGGCTGCACCTGTGCGTTGTCACGCGCAGCTTCGCCGGTCGCGCGCTCGCGTTCGCGGCGATTGAAGGATTGCGAGTACACCGCCGAACGGGCGGCGAGGATAGGGTCGTCGCTGCCTTCGACGCCGTCGGGCAGGATCAGCGGATCGAAGTTGAGGTCGTTGCAGCTGCCTTGTTCCTGCGGTTGCATCCGGTCGATGCTGAGTACGCCAGCGACGACTTGTTCGCGCTCGGCCGGCCATGGCACCGACGGGTCATTGATCGCGTCCTGTGAGCTGGCAAGCGTTACCACCAGATTCCAACGAACCGGGCCCAGTGCGAGCCGCTGCTGCAGATCCTGGCTGAGGAAATCCACGTCGGCCTGTTCGCGGCTGGCGGCATCCAGTTCACGCGGCGTGACCTGTGGCTGCCAGCGCCAACGCACTGCACGGCGTTGCCCCTGCGCGTTCGTGAACCAGAAGCTGTTGACGCTGTTGAACTCGGTGCTGGCCCAGCTGTCGGTCCACGGCGCGGTCTTGGCCCATTGGGTGAAGGCACGGGCGCTCGGATATTTTTCCTGGATCGCGGCCAGCTTGGCCGGGTCCGGCTTGCCGGTGGCCGGGTCGGGGATCTGCGCGCGGGTCTGCTCGTAGAAGGCTTCCGGTGTGGCCACGGCGAGGAACGGGAAGCTGTTCATGGCCATGCGCCATTGCTGGCCGTCGTCGCTGCTCAGCTGCACGGCAATGCTGCGAACCCGGGCATTGTTGTCGGCGCCATGTGGGTTGCCGCCGCCTATCGACAAACGGCCGAGCACTGGCACGCGTTGTTGTTCGAACATGCGGGCGTGTGACAGCTGTGATGCCTGTGCGCTGGGTTCGAACCAACCGCTGACGCATACGCCTTTGCTGTGGGCGCGACGAAAGCCGGGGTGGTTGGCGCCGGTGGCTTCGATAGCGTTGGTGAGGTTCTGCGCGGTCAGCCGATCGCGACCGATCCAACCGGCAAGCCAGGCAAAGCCGAGTGCGACTGCGCCGAGGATCAGCGCGATCAATGCGATCCAGGGCAGGGGAGAGTGCGGCTGGCTGCCGCGCGCTTGCCCGCCGTGGCGGGTGAATTTGAATAGGGGCATTGCGGTACCAGTCGTGTCTGACGGGAGCGTGGTGCCGCTATACGGTGGCAGAAGTGGCTGCGGAGGGCCAGCTTTGCGCTTTGCTCCCTTCCTTGCGCGTAGCGCAGAGGCTTTCAGCTCCCTCCCTTGCACGCAGTGCAGGGGAGGGTTGGGGAGGGGTGAGCTTTTGCGCTATTTCTTTCGCTTTTTTCGCTTAGATCGCAGTGCGCAAAAAAGCCAAAGCCAAAGCCAAAGCTCCCCTCATCCCAACCCTTCTCCCGCAGGCGGGAGAAGGGCTAAGGCAACGGCTGAAGCCAGAGCAACAGCCAAAGCCAAAGCCAAAGCCAAAGCCAAAGCCAAAGCCAAAGCCAAAGCCAAAGCCAAAGCACCCCTCCCCAGCCCTCCCCTGCGCTGCGCGCAAGGGAGGGGCAGGATCACGCGCGGGCCAGCTTACGTAGGCGCTTGCGCTCTTTGCTGCGTGCGCGCCAGTTGCGCCAATGCTGCTGCAGGCAGGAGAAGATCACATACAGCGCCGGCGTGCTGAGCAGGGTCAGGCTCTGCGAGATCAGCAGGCCGCCGATCATCGCGATGCCCAAGGGGCGACGCAGTTCCGAGCCTTCACCCAGACCAATCGCCAGCGGCAGCGCGGCAAGGATGGCGACCATCGTGGTCATCATGATCGGGCGGAACCGCACGATGCAGGCTTCACGTACTGCATCGGCCGGCGATTTGCCGTGCACGCGCTGCGCGACCAGCGCGAAGTCGATCATCATGATCGCGTTCTTCTTGACGATGCCGATCAGCAACACCAACGCGATCATCGAGATGATCGATAGATCTGTATTGGTTACCCACAAAGCCAGCAGTGCGCCCATGCCCGCCGCCGGCAACGTCGACAGGATCGTCACCGGATGCACCAGGTTCTCGTAGAGCATGCCGAGCACGATGTAGACCGTGGCGATGGCGGCGATTATCAGCATCAGCATCGCGACCGGGTCCATTGCCTGACGGAAGCCGCCGGGTGCGGCCTGGCGGATATCGCCGGGCATGCGCAGGCCTTCGATCACCGATTTCACGATGGCATCGCCTTCGCCGCTGCTTACGCCCGGTGCCAGGTTGTAGCTCAGGTCCATCACCGTGTACTGGTTCTGGTGGGTGACCTGCGACGGCGCCAAACCGGGCTCCTGATGGGCGAGTGCGGTCAGCGGAATCATCTGCCCGCTCTTGGACGGCACGTACAGGTCTTCGATCGCGGCCGGGCTGCCGGTCTGGCTGGGCAGTGCGTTGACCACGACGCCATATTGGTTGAGGTCGGCGTAGATGGTGGAGATCTGGCGTTGGCCGAAGGCACCGTATAACGCGCCGTCGATGGCACCAATGGTCACGCCCAGACGAGACGCCTTCTCGCGGTCGATGACGATCTTCTGCATCAGCCCGCCCTTGTCCACGTCCGAGCCCACATCACGGAGCTGCGGATGTTGCTTCAATGCGGTGACCAGCTTGGGCAGCCACTCGGCCAGCTGTTCGGCGTCGTTGCCCTGCAGGGTGACGCGGTTCTGCGCGCCCTGCGAGCCGCCACCGCCGCCATCGGACGGCAAGTCCTGGATTGCGCGCAAGCGCACATCCAGATCCGGGAACTGCGCGGCTTTGGCGCTGAGCCGGCTGACCACCACATTGGTGGGCTCCTTGCGGCCTTCCTTCTCGGTATGCAGTTCGATGTTGAACTGTGCGCTGCTGCCCTGACGGCTGGAACCCAGTCGCGAGCCAACCATCTTCACCGCCGGGTCGGCCAGGAAGGTATCGCTGAGTCGGCGCTGACGTTCGGCCATTTCCTGGAACGAGACGGTGGCGCTGGAGCTGGCGCGGCCCCAGATCAGGCCGGTGTCCTGCTCGGGGAACTGGCCCTTGCTGACCGAGCCGGCCAGGTAGAACGTGGCCACGATCAGCAGCAATGGCGTCAGTGACAGCAGCAGGGCGTGGCGCAGCGAGAAATCCAGTGCGACCGTGTAAACCTTGAGCATCCCCTCATGCACGCGGTCCAGCATGCGGTTGGTGCGGGTGTCGCGTGCGCCTTCGGCATGCGGATGCAGGAAGCGTGCGCACAGTGCCGGGGTCAGGGTCAGCGAGACCACTGCCGAGACCATGATCGCCGCAACCAGGGTAAGCGTGAACTCGCGGAAGAACGCACCGATCATGCCCTGGGCGAAGATGATCGGCAGGAACACCGCGATCAGCGAGGCGGTGATCGAGACGATGGTGAAGCCGATCTCGCGCGCACCCGCCATCGCCGCTTCACGCCGTGGCATGCCCTCGTCGAGGTGGCGCATGACGTTCTCGATCACCACGATGGCATCGTCGACGACGAAGCCAATCGCGATCACCAGCGCCAGCAAGGTGAGGTTGTTGAGGGTGAAGTCCAGCGCATACATCACCAGTGCGGCACCGGCCAGCGACAGCGGGACGGTCACTGCGGCAATCAGCGTCGGCGCCAGCCGGCGCAGGAACAGCGCCATGGTCAGGATCACCATCAGCAGGCTGATCATCAAGGTGATCTGTACTTCGGCCAGCGAGGCGCGGATGGTCGGCGTGCGGTCGAAGTAAGGCGTCAGCGTGCTGCCGGCATCCAGATAACCGGTGAGCGAGGGAATGGCCGCCTTTACCCGATCAACCGTGGCGACAAGGTTGTCACCGCTGCGCAGGTAGACATACATCAGCACGCCGCGCTTGCCGTTGAACCACGCGGCTTGATACGCGTCCTGCTGGCCATCGTAGACCGTGGCCACGTCTTTCAGCCGGACGACTGCGCCGTCATGGGTTGAGATGGCGACGTTGGCGAAATCCGAGGCCTTGCGGATCTGGTCGTTGAGGATGATCGCGGTCTGGTTGCTGCCATCGCTGAGGAAGCCCAGCGGCGAAGCAACGTTGGCCGCGCGCATCGCATTGCGCAGGTCATCCGGGCTCAGGCCCAGCGCGGTCATCGCGCGCAGGTTGAGGTCCACGCGCACCGCGGGCGTGGAGGCGCCGGCGATATCCACCTGCGAGACACCGGGCAGTTGGCGCAGGCGTTGCGCCAACAACGAGTCGGCGGTGTTGTACAGCTCGGCAACCGACTGCGTGTCCGAGGTCAGCGCCAGCGCGATCACCGGATCGTCGTTGGGGTTGGCCTTCTGGTACGTCGGCGTGTTGATGCCGGCCGGCAGGTCGGCCATGGCCGCATTGATCGCAGCCTGCACGTCCTGTGCAGCCGAATCGATGTTGCGGCTGGTGTTGAACATCAGGAACACCATGCTGCGGCCATCGCTGCTGCTGGAGCGCATGGTGTCGATGCCGGGCACCTGGCCCAGGTGCCGTTCCAATGGCGCGGTGACCGTGGCTGCCATGGTGTTGGCGTCGGCACCGGTGTTGGAGGCCTGCACGAAGATCACCGGGATGGCCAGATTGGGCAGGGCAGCAACGCCCAGCCGCAGATAGCAGACCAGCCCAGCGAAGAACAGTCCGATCGCCAGCAGGGTGATGCCGATCGGGCGCGAGATGAAAGGCGCGGAGATGTTCATCCGCGCTTACCGTGCCGTCTGCAGGCGTGCAGCGGCGCGTTGCTCGCGGCGTTTGGCCGCCCACTCGGACAGACGCTCGAAGTACAGGTAGATCACCGGCGTGGTGTACAGCGTGACCAGCTGCGACAGCAGCAGGCCGCCGACGATGGCCACACCCAGCGGACGCCGCAGCTCCGAACCGATGCCGGTGCCAAGTGCCAGCGGCAAGGCGCCGAGCATGGCAGCGGCCGTGGTCATCATGATCGGGCGGAAACGCAGCAGGCAGGCACGGCGGATCGCGTCATAGGCGTTGGCGCCGGAGCGCTGCGCGTCCAGCGCGAAGTCGATCATCATGATCGCGTTCTTCTTGACGATGCCGATCAGCAGCACGATGCCGACGATGCCGTCCACCGACAGGCTCATGCCGCACAGGTACAAAGCCAGCAGCGCACCGACGCCTGCTGGCGGCAGGGTCGAGATGATGGTCAGCGGATGGATCCAGCTTTCGTACAGCACGCCCAGCACGATGTAGATCACCGCGATCGCGGCCAGCAACAACAGGATCACATCGGTCTGGCTGCTGGAGAACTCGGCGGCGGTGCCGACGAACTGCGCTTGCATCTGTTGCGGAAGCTCCAGCTCGGCTACTGCCTTGTTGATCGCATCCACGCCTTCGGACAGCGAGTAACCCGGTGCAAGATTGAACGAGATCGTCGCCGACGGCAGCTGCTGCTGGTGGCTGACGATCAGCGGTGCGGTGCCCGGTTTGGCGCTGGCAATCGCCGACAGCGGGATGCTGCCGCCTGCGCCCAGAGCGATGCCGGTATTGGCACTGCCGATGCCGGTTGCGGTGGACGAGTTGCTTGAGGTCACCTGGCCCAGGGTGGTGGCATTGCTGCCGCTGAGCGTGCCGCTGCCATTGCTGCCGATCGCCAGCTGGTTCATCAGCGCATCGCTGGTGCGGAACTCCGGCGCCACTTCCAGCACCACGCGGTACTGGTTGAGCTGGGTGAAGATGGTCGAGATCTGGCGCTGGCCGTAGGCGTCGTACAGCGTGTCGTCGATGGTCTGCATCGGCACGCCGTAACGGCTGGCCTTGTCACGGTCCACTTCCACATGCAGTGCGCGGCCATGGTTGGCCAGGTTGTCGTCGACATCGGCCAGTTCCGGCAGCCGTCGCAAGGCGTCGGTGACACGCTCGGTCTGTTTGGCCAGCTCGGCGCTGTCCATGTCCGACAGCGAGAACTGATAAGCGGTGGCGGCCACGCGCGTATCCAGGGTCACGTCCTGTACCGGCTTCAGGTACAGCGCGACGCCGGGGATGTGAGCGGCGGCGGCCTGCAGGCGCGGCAGGATCACATCCAGCCCGTCACGATCACCACGGTCCTTGAGCACGATGCTCAGCTGGCCTTGGTTGAGCGTGGGATTCATGCTGCCAGCGCCGATGTAGGCAGCTACACCGGTAACCGCTTCATCGCTCTGCAGCGCGGCGGCCACGGCTTGCGTGCGCTGCTGCATCTGCTCGAAGGCGACGTTCTGGTCGGCGATGACCACGCCGGTGATCATGCCGGTGTCCTGGTCGGGCAGCAGACCCTTGGGGATCACCATGTACAGCACTACGGTCAACGCGACCGATGCAAGGGCGATGCCCAGGGTCAGCGGCTGATGGTGCAGCACCCAGTCCAGCGTGCGCTCATACACGCCGACCAGGCGTGACCAGGCGGTGACCTTGCCTTCCGCTGCGGTCCGCTCATGCGCGTCGTCGCCTTCCGGCAGTGCATCGGGCTTGAGCAGGTAGGCGCACATCATCGGCGTCAGCGTCAGCGAGATCACCATCGAGATCGCCACTGCAATCGACAACACCCAGGCGAACTCATGGAACAAGCGGCCAGTGACGCCCGGCATCAGGATCAGCGGCAGGAATACCGCGATCAGCGACACCGTCAACGACAGCACGGTGAAGCCAATTTCCTTGGAGCCGATCTCCGCTGCCTCCTGGCCGTCCTTGCCCTTCTCGATGTAGCGCACGATGTTTTCGATCATCACGATCGCATCGTCGACCACGAAGCCGGTGGCCACGGTCAGCGCCATCAGCGACAGGTTGTCCAGCGACATGCCGGCGAAGGCCATCACCCCGAACGTGCCGAGCAGGGACAGCGGCACCGCCACCGACGGGATCACCGTCGCCCACAGGCGGCGCAGGAACACGAAGATCACCGCCACCACCAGGCAGATGGTGAGGACCAAGGTGAACTGCACGTCATGCACCGAGGCGCGGATGGTCACCGTGCGGTCGGAGAACACATCGAGCTTTACATCGGCTGGCAGCATGCCCTGCAGGTTGGGCAGGATCTGGCGGATGTTCTCCACCGTCTTGACGATGTTGGCACCGGGCTGGCGGCGCACTTCCAGCAGCACCGCCGGCTTGCCATCGGCCCAGGCGGCGAGCTGGTCGTTCTCGACGCCATCGACCACCTTGGCGACGTCGCGCAGACGTACCGGAGCGCCGTTCTGGTAGCGGATGATGATGTCGTTGTAGTCGGCTGCGTCGCTGAGCTGGTCGTTGGTGGACAGCGTATAGCTCTGCGTCTTGCCATTGAGCGAGCCCTTGGGCGCGTTGACGTTGGCCTGGGTCAGCGCACTGCGCAGGTCTTCCAGGGTCATGCCCATGTTGGACAGCTGCGCCGGGTTGACCTGGATGCGCACAGCCGGCCGCACGTTACCGGCGATGGAGACCAGGCCGACGCCGTCGGTCTGCGACAGGCGCTGGGCCAGGATGGAGTCGGCCAGATCGTTGACCTCACGCAGCGGGCGTGTGTCCGAGGCCAGCTTCAGGGTCAGGATCGGCGCATCGGCCGGATTCACCCGGTTGTAGACCGGCTGGTAGGGCAGCGAGCTGGGCAGGGTGGCCTGGCGGATCGCCGCCTGCACGTCCTGCGCGGCGGTATCCAGATCGCGTTCCATCGAGAACTGCAGCACGATGCTGGACAGGCCTGCCGACGAATCGGAGGTCATCATGTCCAGCCCGGAAATCTGCCCCAGCTGCCGCTCCAGCGGCGTGGTCACCAGCGAGGCCATGGTCTGCGCGCTGGCACCCGGATACTGGGTGGTCACCACCAGGCTGGGCGCTTCGATCTCGGGCAGGGCCGCAACCGGCAGACGCTGGTAACCGAGGATGCCCAGCAGCATCAAACCGATCATCAACAGGGAGGTGGCGATCGGGCGCCGGATGAAGATAGTCGAAAAGCCCACGGTCGGTTCCTGGTGCGAGGGAGGGGAGGCGGGTGCCGGCCAGCGCGTCAGCGCGGCGGGCCACTCCGTCCACCACGGTTGCCCTTCTGGCTGGCCGCCTTGAGCTGTTCTTCAGTCGGTGCCGGCGGTGCCTGGCCCGGTGCCAGTGCGTTGACCTTGCTGCCTTCCTTCAAGCGGAACTGGCCTTCGGTGACGACCTTGTCGCCGGCCTGCAGGCCCTTGCTGATCACCACGTGGCTGTCATCGACCTGGCCACCCTGCACCACATCACGCAGGGTGACGGTGTTGTCGGCCTTCACCAGGTAGACGAAATCGCTGGTGCTGCTGCGCTGCACGGCTTCCGCCGGCACCACGATCGCGCCCGGCAGCACGTTGAGCTTCATCTGCACGTTGACGAACTGGCCCGGCCACAATGCATCGTTGGCATTCGGGAACTGCGCACGCAGGCGGAAGGTGCCGCTGCTGCTGCTGATCTGGTTGTCCACTACCTGCAGCACGCCGTCGGCATTGACCACACTGCCGCCTTCGCGGTCCATGGTCGAGGTCTGCAACGGACCGGCAGCCTGCGCGCTGCGCACCGCGTCGAGCTGCTGCTCGGGCAGGTTGAACAGCACATAGGCCGGCTGCAGCTGGGTCACGGTGACGATCTGGCTGCCGGCGCTGACCACATTGCCCGGGTCGACCGCGCGGATGCCGGCGATGCCGTTGATCGGCGAGGTGATGCGGGTGTAGTCCAGCTGCACCTTGGCCTGCGCGGCCGATGCCTGCGAGGCGGCCACCGCGGCCTGGTACTGGCTGACCTGGTTGCGCAGCGTGGTCAGGTCGGTCTGGGCGACGAACTGGCGGTATTCCGGCGAGTTGGAGCGCGCGTAATTGGACTGCGCGGTGGCCAGCAGGGCTTCGTTCTGGCGCTTGCTGGCGACGGCCTGGTCGTACTGGGCCTGGAAGGTGCGCGGGTCGATCTGTGCCAGCAGATCACCTTTCTTGACCGCCTGGCCTTCGCTGAAGTTGACGCTGAGCAGCTGGCCGCCGACCTGCGGACTGACCGTGACGGTGTTGAACGCTGTCACCGTGCCCTGTGCGGTCAGGTAGACCGGCACGTCTTTCTTCTCGGCGCTGACCGCGGTGACCGGCACCGGGTCCTTGTCCTGCTCGCCCCGGCCGCCCTGGTTCATGCCTGCCGCCGCCGCACCGGCCTTCTGCTTGCCGCCCCCCATCACCCGATAGCCGATACCGGCCACCAGCAGCACTGCAATGACCAGCAGTACGATCTTCCAGAAACGCGACATGCGAAAACTCCTGAGGAACCGATAGGGGAGGGCAAACAAGGCGCAGAGGATACCGCCGTGCCTGTTGTCATGGAGGCATGACCGATGGGCCACGCATACAGACCCGTGCAGGTGATGAACGTTCCATCGCGGCATCGGTTGACTCGATTTCGTAGTGCCGAGCCATGCTCGGCAGGGGCCTTCCCAGCGTCGCATCAACCTGCAGGAATGCTGTGGGAGCAGCGTCAGCCGCGAAGCGGACACCTTCGGAACCACCAGTTGGTCTTTGGTCTGGTTGTTTTGTAGGAGCGGCGTGAGCCGCGAAGCCGACACATTGGGAACCACCAATTGCTCTGTGATCTGGTGAACCACCAGCTTCGCGGCTGACGCCGCTCCCACAAGTCGGTGGCTGCGAGGAAGGCTCTTGCCGAGCATGGCTCGGCACTACGGCGTATCACCTACATCGTGTCGGTTCCCTGCCGACAGGCGCTTGGCCCATGATTGGCCTACATTCACCCTGTCCCCGATTGGAAGGAGAGTTGCTGATGGCCCGTAAGACCGTGTTGCTGTCCGCCTTGCTATGCGCCCTTGCCCCGCTGGCGCAGGCACAGGATGCCGCCCAGCGTCCGGAGGTGGCAGCTGCCGCCACTCGCCTGCAGCAACAGGTGGTGGATTGGCGCCGCGACTTCCACGCCCATCCGGAACTCTCCAACCGCGAAGAGCGCACCGCCGCCAAGGTCGCCGAGCGCCTGCGTGCGATGGGCCTTAGCCCGAAGACCGGCGTGGCCGTGCATGGCGTGGTCGCCATCATCAAGGGCGGCCTGCCCGGGCCGAAGATCGCCCTGCGCGCCGACATGGACGCCCTGCCGGTCACCGAACAGACCGGCCTGCCGTTCGCCTCCAAGGCCACTGCCGAGTACCGCGGCGAGCAGGTCGGGGTGATGCATGCCTGTGGCCATGACGCCCACACCGCGACGCTGTTGGGTGTGGCCGATGCGCTGGTCGCCATGCGCGACAAGCTGCCCGGCGAAGTGATGCTGATCTTCCAGCCGGCCGAGGAAGGCGCGCCGCCGCCGGAGCAGGGCGGTGCCGACCTGATGCTGAAGGAAGGCCTGTTCAAGGACTTCAAGCCGGAGGCGGTGTTCGGCCTGCATGTGTTCTCCAGCGTGCAGGCCGGCCAGATCGCCGTGCGCGGCGGCCCGCTGATGGCGGCCTCCGACCGTTTCGGTATCACCGTCAATGGTCGCCAGACGCATGGCTCGGCGCCGTGGAACGGTGTTGACCCGATTGTCGCGGCCTCCGATCTGATCGGTACCGCGCAGACCATCGTCAGCCGCCGCGTCAATCTATCCAAGCAGCCGGCGGTGGTCACCTTCGGCGCGATCAAGGGCGGCATCCGCTACAACATCATTCCCGACTCGGTGGAGATGGTGGGCACCATCCGCACCTTCGATCCGGTCATGCGTCAGCAGATCTTCGCCGACCTGCGCAACGTCGCCGAGCACACCGCCGCCGCCCACGGTGCGACGGCTGTCACCGACATCTATGAGAAAGACGGCAACCCGGCCACGGTCAACGACCCGGCCCTGACCGCGCGCATGCTGCCCAGCCTGCAGGCGGTGGTGGGCAAGGCCAACGTCTATGAGCCGCCGTTGCAGATGGGCTCGGAGGACTTCTCGCTGTACGCACAGCAGGTGCCGTCGATGTTCTTCTTCGTCGGCTCCACCGGTGCCGGCATCGACCCGGCCACTGCGCCCAGCAATCATTCGCCCAAGTTCCTGCTCGACGAAAAGGCACTGGATGTTGGCCTGCGCGCGCTGTTGCAGGTGTCGCTGGATTATCTGCACGGTGACAAGGCAGGTTGAGTCCGGGTAGTGTCAGGGGCTTACCTACAAGGAAGAAGGCGCTCCATGACAGCCAGCCTGGCCATGCTGCTGCAGTCGCAGTTCGACCCTCAGCTCACCGCCGAAGCCCTGCTTGCGCAGCTACGCAGCGATTGGCCCGACCTGGACCAGTCGCTGCTGCGGTTGGGCGAAGCAACGACGGATGACACCGTCAACAAGGATGCCGATGACGACGATTCGCCGATGCTGTGCCTGGAGTACGCGGACTACCTGATCGCGTTGATGCCCATCCCGGTGCAGATCGGCGATGACGTCGCGCAGATCTGCACGCACAGCCGGCTGTGGCCGGATGCCACGCCGGCGCCAGTGGACTACGCCGCACACACCATCGTCACCGTGATGCGTTTCAGCGACGACGGGCAGGAAGCCAATCTTGTCGCACAGGCGGCACTGCTCAGTCGTGTGCTGGCGTCGGCTGTGGCCGTGTCCAACAGCATCGAGGCGGTCTACTTCGGCAGCGCCAATCACGTGGTGCTGCCAAGCCTGTTCCGCGAGCTGACCCAGGCCACCCTGCCCGAGCCGCTGCCGATCGCCTGGGTGGCGATCAATGTCGGCCAGCGCCCGGACGGGGTGATGACCGGGCATACCCGCGGCATGGACATGCTGGGCCTGATGGACATCGAGATTCCCGAGACCGGGGACACCGCCGAGGGCGTGTTCAGCCGGCTCACCGGCATCGTTGATTACCTGATCGAAAACGGTATGGTCATCAGCAATGGCGATACCCTCGGGGCGACCGAGGAGGAACGCATCCGTGTGGTCTACGGCCCCTCTGCGCTGGACCCGGAGCGGGAAGTGATGCGGCTGGTGAGTGAGGAGATCCCGCAGGCCAAGACCAGCAAGTCGTGGTGGGCGCGGCTGCTGAACTGAAGCTGCGCCAGATACCGGTTTTCCTGAGAATGAGCGCCTCGGTATATCCGGCGCTCAAGCTGGCGCAACTACAATGGCGGGGATGAACACTCCCCAAGATTCCAGCCTCGGCCGTGAGGTCGACTACCCCCGCCAGTACGACGCCAGTCTGCTGTTCCCGATCCCGCGCGCCGGCGCCCGTGCCGAGATCGGCCTGGGCAGCGAACTGCCGTTCGTCGGCGAGGACCGCTGGCATATCTATGAGCTGGGCTGGCTGGACGCACGCGGCAAGCCCTGCGTGGAGACCGCCACCTTGTACGTGCCGGGTACCTCGCCGAACCTGATCGAGTCCAAGTCGCTCAAGCTGTACCTGAACTCGCTCAATGGGGCACGTTTCAACCGTGCCGAAGCCGTGCGCGAGCGCATTGCCACCGACCTGTCGGCCTGCGCCGGTGCCGATGTGCGGGTCGAGTTCGGCCTGCCAGAGGTGGCCCAGGCGCCGGGCGAGAGCATCGACCACCTCGATGTCGCCATCGACAGCTATGGCCCGCCTGATGCGAACCTGCTGCTGGCCGATGCCGGCACCGTGGTCAGCGAGACTTTGGTGTCGGCCCTGCTCAAGTCCAACTGCCCGGTGACCGGCCAGCCGGACTGGGCCAGCGTCAGCATCCGCTACCAGGGCCCACGCATCGACCGCGAAGGCCTGCTGCGCTATCTGGTCAGCTACCGCGACCATGCCGAGTTCCACGAACAGTGCGTGGAGCGGATCTTCCTGGAGCTGAGCCAGCGCTGCCAGCCAGCCACGCTGGAAGTGGAGGCACGCTATACCCGCCGTGGCGGGCTGGACATCAACCCGCGCCGGGCCAGCCCTGGCTTGGCCGACAGCGTCCCGATCCGCGACCTGCGTCAATAAACATTCAGCTGCGTACGCAGGTTTTTACGTCGGCGCGATGAAACCTTAACAGGCCTCATGCAATCGTTGCTCCCTGTCAGTCACGGAGGAGCAACCTGGATGAGCAGTACTGAAAAGAAAGCTGATTTTTCTGGTGTCACCGGGACCGTCACGAGCACCGAACAGATCGTGGAGAAAGCGGATTTTTCCGGTGTCACGGCTACCGTGACCAGCACGGAAGAGATCGTCGGCGAACAGCACTACACGGTGCAGAGTGGCGACAACCTCTCAAAGATCGCCAAGAACCTGCTTGGCGATGGCAATGCGTGGAAGAAAATCTTCGACGCCAACCGCGACGTACTCGACGACCCGGACAAGATCCGTCCTGGCCAGACACTGAAGATTCCTGCACGCCAGGGTTGATCCCCGACGTCGCCATGTACGTATTTTCAAACCAGATTCGGAGCAATTCATGAAGAAGACTTCACTTAGCAGTGCCTTGATGATCGCTGTGGTCGGTGCCGTCGCACTGGTTGGTTGCAAGAAGAAGGAAGAAGAGGTCGCGCCACCGCCGCCGGTTGCTGCTGCCCCGGCACCGATGGTCGAGTCTGCGCCCGCAGCGCCCGTTCTCGCAGTGACCGCGGTGACCGTTGGCAACGCGGCTGCGGCTGATCTTTCGGTGGCGCCGGTTGCCGTGTTGGCTGCCAAGGACAAGATCATCGTCTCGGTCAAGACCAGTGGTGCCGCCAGCAATGTGCCGGTGGCCGCCAAGTTGACCTATCAGGATGGCCAGGTGGCCGGTGAGCAGAGCGCCACGCTCAACGCCACCGACGCTGGGACCACCAACATCGAATTCGCCAACAGCAAGCCGTGGCCGGCTGGCAAGTACACCGCCGACGTCACAGTCGACGGCAAGGCTGCCGGTACCCAGCAGCAGTTCGAGGTGAAGTGAGCAAGGCGTAAGCCGGCGAACTCTCTCCCGCCGGTGATACGCATGGGCGCAGCCACCAGGCTGCGCCTTTTTTTATTCGCGCGATCCGCAAGGCTATTCGCTTGAGTATTCAAGCCATCCAGAATTCGATGTCAGGTATCGGGCAGCTGATTTTTCTTGTGGGAGCGGCGTCAGCCGCGAAGCAGGGACATCATCAGGCGGGGATTTTGAGGCAACCTCAGCTTCGCGGCTGACGCCGCTCCTACAGACAACACAACATTGCGCGCGGACCTTGATTTGCGCACTGTCTGCACCCGCCCGTGTACAGCACGGGTGGTTGCAGCTGAGACCACCGCTGCTGCAATCGGCATGAGCAAGACAGCACAAGGCCTGCGCCATCTCCTAGCGCAGATGGCGTGCCGCTCCCTACCTTGGCGTATGGATTTGCTTTGCCCGCTCCCGTCGAAAACGCGACAATGCGAGGGTTTCCTCATCCGGCAGCCGGGTAGGGATTGCGCGCAGGCCCACTGGATGGCCGTGCGCCTGCCCCATCGCCGCTGCCATTCCACGCACCGCATCCGTCAGCAAGAGAGTTTTTGCCCCCATGTCGAATACGCCGAAGATCATCTACACGCTCACCGACGAAGCTCCGTTCCTGGCCACGCAGTCGCTGCTGCCCATCGTCGATGCCTTTACCGCGACCGCCGGCATTGCCGTCGAAACCCGCGATATCTCGCTGTCTGGCCGCATCCTGTCGCAGTTCCCGGATTTCCTGAAGGACGAGCAGAAGATCAGCGATGATCTGGCCGAACTGGGCGAGCTGGCCACCAAGCCGGAAGCCAACATCATCAAGCTGCCGAACGTGTCGGCCTCGGTGCCGCAGCTCAAGGCCGCGATCAAGGAGCTGCAGGAACAGGGCTACATCCTGCCGAACTACCCGGACGCACCGACCGACGACGTGTCGCGCGACATCCAGGCCCGCTACGACAAGATCAAGGGCAGCGCGGTCAACCCGGTGCTGCGCGAAGGCAATTCCGATCGCCGCGCACCGCTGTCGGTGAAGAACTACGCCCGCAAGCACCCGCACCGCATGGGCGCCTGGACTGCCGACTCCAAGTCGCACGTCGCGCACATGGACGGCGGTGACTTCTACGGCAGTGAGAAGTCGGCCACCGTCGCCAACGCCGGCAGCCTGAAGATCGAACTGGTGCAGAACGACGGCAACACCGTTGTGCTGAAGGCCAAGACCGCGGTCAAGGCCGGCGAGATCGTCGACGCCTCGGTGATGAACCGCAAGGCGCTGGCCGCCTTCGTTGACGCACAGATTGCCGATGCCAAGGAGCAGGGCGTGCTGTTCTCGCTGCACCTGAAGGCGACCATGATGAAGGTCTCCGACCCGATCATGTTCGGCGTCGTGGTCGACGAGTTCTACAAGGACGTGCTGGCCAAGCACGCTGCCAGCCTCGCCCAGATTGGTTTCGATTCCAACAACGGTATCGGTGACCTGTACGCGCGCCTGTCGCAGCTGCCGGAAGCCGAGCAGGAAGCAATCAAGGCCGACATCGCTGCCGAGTACGCCAAGCGTCCGGCCGTGGCCATGGTCAACTCGGACAAGGGCATCACCAACCTGCACGTGCCGTCGGACGTGATCGTCGACGCCTCGATGCCGGCGATGATCCGTGACTCCGGCAAGATGTGGAATGCCGAAGGCAAGCTGCAGGACACCAAGGCCGTCATTCCGGACCGCTGCTACGCCGGCGTGTACCAGGCCGTTATCGAAGACTGCAAGGCGCACGGCGCGTTCAATCCCGCCACCATGGGTTCGGTGCCGAACGTCGGCCTGATGGCACAGAAGGCCGAAGAATACGGCTCGCACGACAAGACCTTCCAGATCGCTGCCGATGGCGTGGTCAAGGTCACCGATGAAGCCGGCAACGTGGTGTTCGAACACGCCGTCGAAGCCGGCGACATCTGGCGCATGTGCCAGACCAAGGACGCACCGATCCAGGACTGGGTGAAGCTGGCCGTCAGCCGTGCCCGCCTGAGCAACACCCCGGCGCTGTTCTGGCTGGATGCCAAGCGTGCCCACGATGCGCAGGTGATCGCCAAGGTCGAAAAGTATTTGAAGGACCACGACACCAATGGTCTGGATATCCGCATCCTGTCGCCGGAAGAAGCCACCGCCGTGTCGCTGGAGCGCATCCGCAAGGGCGAGGACACCATCTCGGTGACCGGCAACGTGCTGCGTGATTACCTGACCGACCTGTTCCCGATCCTGGAGCTGGGTACCAGCGCCAAGATGCTGTCGATCGTGCCGCTGATGGCCGGCGGCGGCCTGTTCGAAACCGGCGCCGGTGGTTCGGCACCGAAGCACGTGCAGCAGTTCGTCGAAGAGGATTACCTGCGTTGGGATTCGCTGGGTGAGTTCCTGGCCCTGGCCGCGTCGCTGGAACACCTGGGCCAGCGTTACGACAACAAGGGCGCCGCGGTGCTGGCCAACGCGCTGGATGCTGCCAACGGCAAGTTCCTGGACAACGACAAGTCGCCGTCGCGCAAGCTGGGTGGCATCGACAACCGCGGCAGCCATTTCTATCTGGCCATGTACTGGGCGCAGGCGCTGGCCGAGCAGAACGACGACGCCGCGTTGAAGGCAAAGTTCGCACCGCTGGCCGAGGTGTTGACCAGCAACGAGCAGAAGATCGTTGACGAGTTGGCAGCAGTGCAGGGCAAGGCCGTGGACATCGGTGGCTACTACCGTCCTGACCTGGCCAAGGCTGGCCCGGCGATGCGCCCGAGTGCCACGCTCAATGCCGCGATCGCCAGCCTCAAGGGCTGATCAATCGTAAGAGCAGTAGCGGCGTGTTGTAGCTGCCGTTACACATCGAAAGCCTGCGTCCGTCATGGACGCAGGCTTTCTTGTTTTGGTGTGATGGCCGTGTGTAGATACGACCAAGGTCGGGTGTTGAAAGGTCCACTGAAAAATCGAATTGTGGGTCCAATCACCCTTTCACATGCAGCTTCTGGAATAGCCTCATCCGACACGCAGGGAATCGCATGACGCGAGCGCGTCAAAAAGGGGAAGAGGCATGACCAGGGTGCTGGTAGTGGGCTCGGACACCCGGGAGGAGCAGACGCTCCTCGGGCGATTGAGGGAGATTGCAGGGTTACCGCCGGAGGGCCTGCAACGCTGTGTCGATCTTGACCAGTGTGATCTGCTCCTGGTCCGCGATACCCCGGCGTTGCGCAGCGCAGCCCAACACATGGCCAGCAAGCGGCCGGCGATGCGGCTATGGCTGCACGATGATGCTGGCGCCGTACACGATGGCCGCAGTAGCGGCGAACTGCATCTGGATCGGGCGCAGATCCAGCATGCGCTGGCCCCGCCACCCACGCCAACCACCACTGATGGTCTGTATCTGGCCAGCGGTGCCAAGCAGGTAACCCGTCTGCTACGGCAACGCCTGCAGGAAAAGCAGGGGCGTGCGGTGCTGTCCTTGCAGGGCCAACCGCAACTACTGATTGATTTCGAGCACGATCAGATGGTTCCGCTCTACGTGCATCCAATGCAGGGGCCTAGCCTGGCCCAGCAGCTGGGTGATGTATTCGAGCTGCTTGCGCTGCAGGAGTTGTCGCTGGCGCGTTTCCAGGCATTGGCGGAGAACCTGTCGCGGCAGCCGCTGCGGCCGCTGCTATGGCAGATGGCACAGTACGGCGACAACTGGACCGACTTTGATCGACGTCTGCAACAGAACGCGCGCGTGAGCCTGCTGCGCTGGCCGGACTTCCGTGTGCTCGCCCATCAACACGATGGTTTCAGGTTGTGCTCGCTGCTGCTGAAGAAGCCCTGCACTCTGACCGAGTGCACCGAGCTGCTGGAACTGGACGGCAACGCAACCCGCGCCTTCATGCGCTCGGCCTACCTGTGTGGCTATGCCACGGTGCAGCTGCCAGAGCCCGCCGCTGGGCCGCCGACGGTGCCGGGCAAGCTTGGTGCCAGCGCCTTGCTGGCACGCATGTGGCGCAGCGTCCGCCAACGTACAGGAACCCATGCATGATCGAACACAAGGTAGTGATTCTGGGCGCCATGGGGGCAGGGAAGTCGACGCTGGTGCGCGCTGTAGCGGGCGGCACCGTCATTGATACCGACGTACTCAATACCGATGCCAGTTCCTCCAAACTGGCAACCACGGTGGCGATGGACTATGCCGACGTGAGTCTTCCCAATGGCGATCGGCTGCGCCTGTACGGCACACCGGGGCAGGAGCGGTTCTCCTTCATCTGGCCGGTGCTGCTGCAAGGCGCGCGTGGCGTGGTGATCCTGGCTGACGCCTCCAGTCCCGACGTGGCGCAGGAAATGGAACGTTACCTGCTGGCCTTACGTGAACACGCCGGGACGGTTCCGGCGGTGATTGGCGTATCCAAATTCGATCTTGTGCCGGACGTGGATCTTGATGCCTGCCTGCTGCAGGCACAGAAGACCGCCGGCCGGCCGTTGCCATTGGTGCCGTTCGACGCACGCTCGGAGGATGCGGTGATGCTGCTGATGGATGTACTGATGGGTGAGGTCGAAGCTGCAGCCCTGGTGGGTGTCCATGACTGAGGCCAAGGCGATTGCACTGCTGGAAGACTGGGAGGTCGCTGCGATAGACCAACGGCTGCAGGAGTTCACCAGTTCGGTGGATGGCGTGCGTGCCGCCGTGGTGGCCAGCATCGATGGCTTTGTCCTGGCACAGGCAGCCACGGAGACCTCGAGCGGCGAGCGTCTGGCAGCCATGACCAGTGCCATGCTGGCGCTGGCTTCGGCGGTTGGCCGCGAGCTGGCCTTGGGCACGATGGATGTGCTGATGCTGGAGGCGAGCGAAGGCAAGGTGTTGATGCAATCGATCCAGTTGCCGCGTGGTTCGTTGTTGTTGATGGCCGCTTGCGGCCAGCGCAGTGTGATCGGACATGTGCTTTGGAGTGCGCGCGAGTGTGGGCGCAAGATCCAGGCGGAGTTGTCCGGGGAGTGAGGTTGGCGGTAGCTGCGGCTGCATTGGAGCCCAAAGCATAAGCTCCCCTCATCCCAACCCTTCTCCCGCGGGCGGGAGAAGGGCTAAATCAAAAGAAAGAAGCCAAAGCCAAAGCCAAGGCCAAGGCCAAAGCCAAGGCCATGGCCAAGGCCAAAGCCAAAGCCAAAGCCAAGGCCAAAGCCAAGGCCAACGCCCAGGCCAAAGCCAAGGCCAAAGCCAAGGCCAAAGCCAAGTCCAACGCCAAGGCCAAAGCCAAGGCCAAAGCCAAGGCCAAAGCCAAGGCCAAAGCCAAAGCCAAGGCCAAGGCCAAGGCCAAGGCGAAGGCCAAGGCCAAGGCCAAAGCCCCCCTCCCCAACCCTCCCCTGCGCTGCGCGCAAGGGAGGGGGGGCATGGCCGTCTGCCGACAACCAACAGGGCGCGAATGCGTGCTTCGCTCCCTCCCTTTTGCGTCGCAAAGGGGAGGGTTGGGGAGGGGGGCTTTTGGCGCAAGACCCGCACTCCACGAGCTGCCCCGTGCCCAGACCTGTCCCCAACAGCAGCCAGTGGCGTATGGTCAGCGCAACTCCCCGGTGTTCTCCGCATGCGATTGCCCCGTACCTGCATTGACCCAGCACCTCGGCAACGTCAGGTCATGCCGTCATGACCGAGTCGGTGACAGACAGCACGTTGGCCGCCAGCATCGCCAGCTGCATCGCGCAGGGCTTCGAGGATTACCATCGCGACTTCGCCCAGATCAGTCGGCGTGCACGCGAGCGCTTCCAACGTCGCGATTGGGCCGGTGCCAAAGCCGATGCAGTAGAACGCATCGAGCTGTATGACGTCTGTGTCGCGCAGTGCCGCGCGCAGCTGGATCAGCTGCTGCAGGGCGGTGGCGAGTTGCAGCTGTTGTGGCGGCAGGTCAAACAGGACTTCGCCGGGTTGATCGAAGGCCGCATCGACGGCGAGCTCTACAAGACCTTCTACAACACGCTCACCCGCCGTCTGTTCGCCACTCACGGCGTGGATGACAGCATCGAGTTCATGGCGCTGGACATCGAACCATCCGATGCCATTACCCATCCAGTTGCGAGGCATGTTTACGCGGTGTCCGAGGCGCGCCCAGCCGAAGCGTTCTCACGCTTGTTGGCGGACTATGCGTTCGACCTGCCTTACGCGCACCAGTTGCGTTGTGCGGCGGCCATCGCGGTGCGGCTGCAGGATGACCTCGCCCATTGGGGGCCGTACCCGGTACGCGCGATAGAGTTGCTGCAGACCGTGTTCTACCGCGAGCGCCGCGCCTATCTGGTCGGGCGGGTGTTCGGCGAGCATCGGTTCTCGCCGTGTGTGATTGCGCTGGTCAATGATGAGAACGGCATCCGCGTGGAGGCGGTGCTGAGTCGTCGCCGCGATGTGGCGCATCTGTTCGGCGTCTCACGTAGTTACTTCCAGGCCGACCTGCCGACCGTGGCCGATGCAGTGGTGTTCCTGCGCAGCATCCTGCCGGGCAAACCGGTGGACGAGATCTACACGGTGCTGGGCCGGGCCAAGCAGGGCAAGACCGAGCGTTACCGCACCTTCTTCAGCCACTTCCAGCAGCACGACAACGAGCAGCTGGTGCACGCTGATGGCACGCCCGGCATGGTGATGACGGTATTCACCCTGCCCAGCTACCCGCTGGTGTTCAAGCTGATTCGTGATCGTTTTGCCTGGCCGAAAACGATGAGCCGACAGGACGTGGAGGGCAAGTATGCGCTGGTGTTCAACCTGGATCGTATCGGTCGCCTGTTGGATGCCCAGCCGTATCGCCATCTGCGTTTCCCGCGCCAGCGGTTCGCGCCGGCGCTGCTGCAGGAGTTGGTTGACGAGTGCAGCCAGAGCGTGCGGGTCGATGGCGACGAGGTCGAGATTGCGCTTTGTTACGTGCAGCGTCGGTTTCGGCCATTGAATCTCTACCTACGCGAGCAGGGTGCAGAAGCGGCGCGCGCTGCCGCGCTGGACTACGCGCAGGCGATCCGTGACATGGCCTGCAACAACATCTTCCCAGGCGACATGCTGCTGAAGAACTTCGGCGTGTCGCGGCATGGTCGTGCGGTGTTCTACGACTACGACGAACTGTGCCTGGTGACCGAGTGCAATTTTCGTGCATGGCCACAGCCGCGCAGCGAGGAGGAAGCGATGGCGGCCGAGCCCTGGTTCCATGTCGCGCCCAACGATGTCTTCCCTGAGCGCTTTGGGCTGTTCATGGGCTTGCCGCGGTCGTCGCTGGAGCTGGTGCAGGAGAAGTTTGGGGAGCTGTTTGATCCGGCCTGGTGGCAGGGGCTGCAGGCCGGGTTCCAGCAAGGGCTGTACCCGGACACCCCGCCCTATCCGCGTGCGCTGCGTCTGGCCTGAGGCTTGTGGTGGTCAATGGGCTGCGCTCTAATCCGCTTTCCGGACACAAGGAGAAGTGCAATGCGGCGTGTATTTGCAGGCATGGTTGTGGCTACGTTGATGACGGGTGGGGCAATGGATGTCCATGCTGCCAGCGGTGGTATCAGCGCGGTTCGCGAACGGATTGAAAGCAGTATGCTGATCAGTGGCCAGGTCAGTATTGAAACTGACGGTTCGGTCTCGGCAATACAGCTGGAGAAGGAGGAAGCGCTACCCGCCGGGGTGGTAAGCGTGGTGCGCAATGCAGGCTTGAAATGGCGATTTGAGCCCATTCTCAAGGATGGCGTCGCGGTGCGCGCGTTGGCCCCCATGAGTCTGCGGGTGATTGCCCGCAAACTGGACGATGGTCACTATGAGGTCAGCCTGCGTGGCATCAATTTCACCCGCTTTGACCATGACGATCCGGAGAACATTGCGATCATCAGTTCGAAGCCACCGAGGTATCCCCGGCAGGCATTCGACGCTGGCGTGTCAGGCAGTGTCTACCTGGTGCTCAAAGTGGGCAGGGATGGCAAGGTGGAAGATGTGTTTGCCGAGCAGGTAAACCTTGCATTCCTCAGCAAGGAGGGCGAGCAGCGGCGTGCCCGCGCGATGCTGGCAACGAGCGCCGGGAACAGTGCCAGGGAATGGACCTTCCGCGTTCCCACGCAGGGCCCGTCGGCCGCGCTGCCGTATTGGACTGTGCGCGTGCCGGTGAGTTACTCGTTGAACAACAGTGCCCCTGAAGGAAACGAGCAGGGGCGTTGGGTGAGTTACGTCCCAGGTCCGCGTGAAAGTGCACCGTGGCTTGATGACCGCGAGCAGCTCGGATTTTCGCCGGACGCGCTCGCCGATGGCAGCATCAATCTGGTCGACAACAACGGCCCGCAGCTGCTGACCCCGCTGCAAGGTAGCTGAGGCGCAAGTTGTAGTGCCGAGCCATGCTCGGCAGCAGCTTCACCGGTAATGCCCCAGGCGAGCATGGCTCGGCTCTACAGGTGGGGCGCAAGCCGCGCAGCCGGCAGCGCTGGCCCAATCAACACACAACAAAAACCCCGCTTTCGCGGGGTTTTTGTCTGCAGCCAATTCCAACCGGAATCAGCGCTTCATCGAGCCGAAGAACTCGTCGTTGGACTTGGTGTTCTTCATCTTGTCGAGCAGGAACTCCATCGCGGCGATTTCGTCCATCGGGTGCAGCAGCTTGCGCAGGATCCAGATCTTCTGCAGCAGCTCCGGTTCGATCAACAGGTCTTCGCGGCGGGTGCCGGAACGGTTGATGTCGATCGCCGGGTAGACGCGCTTCTCGGTGATGCGCCGGTTCAAATGCACTTCGCTGTTGCCGGTGCCCTTGAATTCTTCGTAGATCACTTCGTCCATCTTCGAGCCGGTCTCAACCAGCGCGGTGGCGATGATGGTCAGCGAGCCGCCTTCTTCAACGTTACGTGCAGCACCGAAGAAGCGCTTCGGGCGGTGCAGGGCGTTGGCGTCCACACCACCGGTCAGGACCTTGCCGGAGCTCGGTACGACGTTGTTGTAGGCGCGGGCCAGGCGGGTGATCGAGTCGAGCAGGATCACCACGTCCTTCTTGTGCTCGACCAGGCGCTTGGCACGCTCGATCACCATTTCGGCAACCTGGACGTGGCGCGCGGCTGGTTCGTCGAAGGTGGAGGAGACCACTTCGCCGCGCACGGTGCGCTGCATTTCGGTCACTTCTTCCGGGCGCTCATCCACCAGCAGCACGATCATGTGCACTTCCGGATGGTTGGTGGTGATGGCCGTGGCGATCTGCTGCATCATCATCGTCTTGCCCGCCTTCGGCGGCGAGACGATCAGGGCGCGCTGGCCTTTGCCCTGCGGTGCCATCAGGTCGAGGATACGGCCGGTGATGTCTTCCGAGGAGCCGTTGCCGCGCTCAAGCGTGAAGCGCTTGCGCGGGAACAGCGGGGTCAGGTTTTCGAACAGCACCTTGTTCTTCGAGGCTTCGATCGGTTCACCGTTGATGGTGTCCACGATCGACAGCGCGAAGTAGCGCTCGCCGTCCTTCGGGAAGCGGATGCGGCCCGACAGGTGGTCGCCGGTGCGCAGGTTGAAGCGGCGGATCTGGCTGGGCGAGATGTAGGTATCGTCCGGGCCGGCCAGGTAGCTGGCTTCGGCCGCACGCAGGAAGCCGAAGCCGTCCGGCAGGATTTCCAGCACGCCGTCGGCGGCAACGCCGTCGCCATGACGGGTCAGCACCTTGAGCAGGGCGAAGATCACGTCCTGCTTGCGGGCGCGGGCGACGCCTTCGGAGATCTGCAGTTGTTCGGCGATTTCCAGCAGCTTCTGCGCCGGCATCCGCTTCAGGTCGCTCAGCGAATAGACCGGGAAGCCTTCCGGCACGCTCGGCATCGAGCGCGGGACGAAATTGTCGTTGCCGCCGTCGTTGCCCATGCCGTTGTCGTCACGCTGACGGTTGCGGTCACGGTCGCGACGGTTGCGGAAACGGTCGCGGCGGTTGCCCTGACCTTGGCCTTGGCCCTGCTGATTGTTCTGGCCGTAACGCTGCTGGTTGTTGCCTTCGCCGCTGTCCTGGCCACCCTGCACGGCGTTGTCGCCGGCAGAGGTTGCGGCCGGGGCCTGGCCTTCATTGCTGGACGCGGGCGCGACGGGCGCGGGGGGCGGAGCAACCGGGGCAGGTGCCGGTGCGGCGGCTACCGGAGCCGGAGCGGCTGGCAACGGAAGAGCTGGCTGGGCGGGGGCAGAAGCACCGCTGTCGGCGCTTTCAACGGCTTTGGCAACACGCGGCTTGCGCACGCGCTTCTCGACAGGAGCGTCGGTGCTCCCGGTTTCGGAAGGAGTGTTCTCGGACAAGTGCTTGATTCCTCTCGCTTGGATGTGCGAGCGCCCTGCGGGGCTGCGAACTGGTTGGGATGGTCCGGACGAGAACCCGTCCAGAGGGTGCGGCACGCGAATGCTGCCGGATGTAGCGACACTAACACCGCCAAACGTGGCGGCGCAAGCGCCTGCAAAACCCCGTTGGGCCGCGGTCAGGCTGGCCCGGTGGCCGGCGGCACGGGGCCGCCGGACCGTGCTGGATCAGACCAGCGCCTTGTCGATCATCTGGCTCAGCTGGCCCTTGCCGACTGCACCAATCTGGGTGGCCTGGATCTGGCCATCCTTGAACAGCAGCAGCATCGGGATCGAGCGCACGTGGTACTTGATCGCGGTGGCGCGGTTCTCGTCCACGTTGACCTTGGCGATCTTCAGCTTGCCGTCATAGGCGTCAGCCAGTTCGTCCAGGACCGGGGAAATCATCTTGCACGGGCCGCACCATTCAGCCCAGAAATCCACCAGGACCGGTTCGCTCGATTGCAGGACGGCGCTGTCGAAGTCGGCGTCGCCGACGTGTAAAACCTTATCGCTCACTTGGAGTCTCCTGGTGCAATGCGACTGCCCATGCCGGGTTGGCGGTCGCATTGCGGTAAACTGGGGCATTGCGCGGACAGTGGGCAGGGCCCAGGTGTCGCGCGACCCGGCGCAGGGGCCGCAGTGTGCGACGGTGCCCGAATCGATGCAAGCTGCCCGGCCACACTGACCGGCTGGCACTACAAAGACGAAACCAATGAGCGACAAACCGCTAACCGACGTAACGTTTTCCTCCTTCGACCTGCAGCCTTCGCTGCTGGCAGGCCTGGAAGGGGCGGGTTTTACCCGCTGTACCCCCATTCAGGCGCTGACCCTGCCGGTGGCTTTGCCGGGCGGCGACGTCGCCGGCCAGGCCCAGACCGGCACCGGCAAGACGCTGGCCTTCCTGGTCGCCGTGGCCAACCGCCTGCTGACCCGTCCGGCGCTGGCTGACCGCAAGCCGGAAGATCCGCGCGCGCTGATCCTGGCACCGACCCGCGAGCTGGCCATCCAGATCCACAAGGACGCGATGAAGTTCGCCGCCGACACCGGCCTGCGCTTCGCGCTGGTCTACGGTGGCGTGGATTACGACAAGCAGCGCGAGCTGCTGCAGCAGGGCGTGGATGTGATCATCGCCACCCCCGGCCGCCTGATCGACTACGTCAAGCAGCACAAGGTGGTTTCGCTGCACGCCTGCGAAATCTGCGTGCTGGACGAAGCCGACCGCATGTTCGACCTGGGCTTCATCAAGGACATCCGCTTCCTGCTGCGGCGCATGCCGGAGCGCACCACGCGCCAGACCCTGCTGTTCAGCGCCACCCTCAGCCACCGCGTGCTGGAGCTGGCCTACGAGCACATGAACGAGCCGCAGAAGCTGGTGGTGGAGACCGAAAGCATCACCGCCGACCGCGTCCGCCAGCGCATCTACTTCCCGGCTGACGAAGAAAAGCTGCCGTTGCTGATCGGCCTGCTGTCGCGCAGCGAAGGCGCGCGCACCATGGTGTTCGTCAACACCAAGGTATTCGTCGAGCGCGTTGCGCGCGCGCTGGAACGCGCCGGCTACCGCGTTGGCGTGCTGTCCGGCGACGTGCCGCAGAAGAAGCGGGAGAGCCTGCTCAACCGCTTCCAGAAGGGCCAGCTGGAAATCCTGGTGGCCACTGATGTGGCCGCACGCGGCCTGCATATCGACGGCATCAAGTACGTCTACAACTACGACCTGCCGTTCGACGCCGAAGACTATGTGCACCGCATCGGCCGCACCGCACGTCTGGGCGAAGAAGGTGATGCGATCAGCTTCGCCTGCGAGCGCTACGCGATGAGCCTGCCGGATATCGAGGCCTACATCGAGCAGAAGATCCCGGTCGAAGCCGTCACCACCGAACTGATGACTGCGCTGCCGCGTCCCGAACGTGCGCCGCTGCCTGAAGGCGAAGAAGGTGAGAGCGTTGGTGCCATCTTCCGTGAAGCCCGCGAGCAGAAGGCCGCTGACGAAGCCCGTCGTGGTGGTGGTCGCAGCGGCGGCAAACCCGGTGAACGTCGTGGCGAGCGCAGCGGCGACGGCAAGCCGCGTCCGCCGCGCAAGCCGCGTGTCGAAGGCACCCCGGCCAATACCGAAGGCACGCCCAAGCCGCCGCGTCCGGCCGCCGAAGGCGCACCGAACGCCGCCAACAGCCCGGCAGTGGAAGGCGAGCGCGCACCGCGCAAGCGTCGCCGCCGTCGTCACGGTCGCCCGGTCGAGGGTGCCGAGGGTGCAGCACCGGCAGTGGCCAACAACAACGGCCCGGTGCAGGTACAGGCCAAGCCGATGCGTGCTGGCAACGACAGCGATTCGTTCCTGACCCGCCTGGGCCGCAAGATCCGCCGGATGTTGTCCGGTAGCTGATCGCCGCGAGCCTGTAGTGGGGGGGGCGCGGCCGCCGGGGGCGGGAGGGAGCTGTAGCCAACCGCCGGCGCTAGGCGCTCAGACCGCCCCCCACGCCAAA